>JAHIYT010000001.1 GCA_018814945.1 Patescibacteria group bacterium | reverse complement strand
GCTAATCTGCCGTATTGCACAAATGGCTCGTGCCGTTGGTATTCATTTAATAATTGCAACTCAGCGCCCATCTGTAGATGTTATTACCGGTGTGATTAAAGCGAACATTCCAACTCGTATCGCCTTTACGGTTACATCCGGTGTAGATAGTAGAACCATAATAGATTCAGTAGGTGCAGAAGATTTGCTTGGAATGGGGGATATGCTTTATATGCCTGGAAGCATGGGGCGCTCCATTCGCGTACAAGGTGTTTATGTATCAAGTAAAGAAATTGAGCGTGTAACCAACTGCATTAAACTAACGATCGAACCAAATTACGACGAAAGTATTATTGAAAACCATCATGACAGCAGTGGTGTCGGCATGGTTGGTAGTGGTGGAGATGGAACAGACCAAGATAGTATGTATAACGATGCCCTCATGGTGATTAAAGAAACCGGAAAAGCTTCCGCTTCATTATTACAACGTCGTTTAAGCGTAGGGTATGCACGTGCCGCAAGAATCCTAGACATCCTCGAAGAACACGGGCTTATTGGTCCGGCTAACGGCGCAAAACCACGTGAAATTTATATAACTGATGAATCCGAATAGAGGATCGCATTGAATATCGGATGGGCGATCGAATAGATATTGTTTTGACTTATTAATAAAGTTTGATAGTACGTTGTCTTTCTTAGTATAAAGATGAATTTTTAGTATTTAATTTAAAATAATGGATATAAATGATTTAAGGGTATATAAAATTTCAACTCAATTAGAATTAGAAGTTATAAAACTTGTTAATAATATTCGATTTAATTGGAGAATAGTCCAAGTTAATCAAATTAAAAGATCCTTTTCTTCTATTTCTGCAAACATAAATGAAGGCTGGAGTCGGCGATTTTATCCAAAAGATTACATTCGGTTTCTTATAATTGCACTTGGTTCTAGTGATGAAACTAAACATCACTTAAAAATTATGTATAATAATGAATGTATTTCTGAATTGGATTACTTAAATTTACATAAGCAATACAAAAATTTTTCTGTGAGAATATTAAATTTAATTAATTTCTTAAAAAAGAAATATAAGATATACACTAATATTTAAGTCAATACGATCCCCAATATGATTATCTATTCGATCACCCATCCGAAACATGCATAGATTTTACATACCATCTCCAGAAAGTAAAAGTGGAGTAATTAAAATTACAGATCACCGTATAGTCCATCAGGTCGGTAAAGTTTTACGTATGTGGAAAGAAGATAAATTCCACATATTCGACGAAAATGGTGAAGAATTATTAGTGGAAATTCTCGAAATTGATAAAAGGAAGATAGTCGCCAATGTGGTCGAACCGGTCAAACATGATGTTGAACCAAAAATAGAAGTCAGTCTCTATCAGGCGATACCAAAAAAACCTGCCCTCTTTGAGTTAATAGTACAAAAGGCAACCGAAATTGGTGTCTCCAAAATATTTCCACTAATTACTGAACGCACAGAAAAACGTCGATTAACAAAATTCGAAAGACTCTTCTTCATTGCAATGGAGGCAGCCGAACAAAGTGGACGCACCCAAATCCCAACCATCCATCATCCGGTGAATTACGAAGAAATAATTGAAAAACTTTCAAACGCTTACATCGCTTATGAATATGAATGACACAAATATCTCTCAGATTATTCTGGAACTCTTTATAAAGGAAATGAGATCCAAATTATAATTGGACCAGAGGGCGGACTTTCTCAAGGAGAAATTTCCTTAGCAAAAAAGGCCAAAGTAAATCCATTTACATTTGGCCAAAGAATTTTGCGTACAGAAACAGCAGCAATATCAGCTCTCAGCTTAGTACTTTTGAATAAAAGAACATAACAATCTGAGATCTGAGTTCCGAGATCTGAGTTCTGAGATCTAAGTTCCGAGATCTGAGTTCCGAGATCTGAGATGTTTTAGCATTCACCAAGTACGTATGTGTCTATGTTTCCACTGGCACATCCTGTGCAGGCATTTCCATATGTAACACCATCATCACCGCAAACTGGAGTGTAGTCCATTGTACATATTTCGGCAGCTTTTTGCTCATCGGTACATTCTTCTTGAACTGCCCCTTCTTCACTCTCAACTCCTGTAAACAATTCACCAACTTTATCTGAAAGTTCTCCCACCTTATCAACAGTTTCATTAACTGTATCAATTGTACCTTCTACACCCTCTTTTACTTCCTCAACTTTATCAACAGTATTATCAACTTTTTCTTTTACTCGATCGTACTCTTCAACAACATTATCCTTCTTTTCTATAACACTTTGATAAATGCCACCAGCCCAATTTTTAACGGCTGGTATCTGGAGGACTAAATAGATAGCAATAGCTACTACTACTAATTTGAATAATTTTCCTAACATAATATTTTTTATTAACGATATAACGAAATGACGATGTGACGTCATGACAATTATAATGCTATTTCATCATTTCGTCACGAGAACATTGCGATTGATGAAATGATCTTGCCTGCCTGCCGGCAGGCAGGTAATCTTGTAATAAGTAATCTTGTAATAAAAATAAAATGCAGCAATGGGCAGAAAACATAATTCCTTCACTTCTGTTTTTTCTCGCATTCTTTATCGCATTCTCATTAGTTGAGCTTCTGTTCATCTTGCTTTTAAATAGATTAGAAAAGCGAAATTGGGAATTTGTTATAGATCATTTAATTCGCCTGAAAGTACACCATGGCAAGCTAGTCAGTATTATTGGAGGCCTTGGTATTTTTGTAGTATTAATGTCTGCTCTAATATTTACTCCATTTTTTAAGGTCATTTATTACGCATCAACAGAGCTGGCAGTTCTCAGCGTTCTCCTGATTTTTGTAATGGTTGTTATATACGCAACAACCACTCGCAAAATGGTTAGATTGGATTTGGAAAAGAAGGTTCATGGATATATTTATTTCATAGTCTCATTTATTCTCTACGTCTTTATAGTAACTCTAGCCAGCCAAAGCTACAACTCTTATCAAAATTATGTGAATAAAACATTTGTTGATCCTACCGTGAAAGAGGTGCAAACAAAACTAGATGAGCAGGAAGAAGAAAGACTACTCACTTTATTTAGAGAAGATTATTTGAATGGAGATTGTATTGAAGTCGATTATGCTGAAAAAGAAGCTACGGGTCTTACTCATTTCATCTACATTACAACCGATATAGAATTTGCGACTATGAAAACCATAGAAGATAGTATGACCACTTTTAAAGGTTATGAATGTACGGATGGCGAAAATACATTCATGCTAACAGACGAAGGTAAGTGGTATTGGGTTATTTCGGAAAAACTTTAACCATTACTTTTTTTTCTTAACTTCTCCCTCTGGTTCTGGAACTTTTCCTAGTATGCCCTTATACTCCAATTGGTAAATATGCAGGAATGCAAGAGTAAGAGTCAGTACAAAAGGCCCAAACAAAAGTCCTTTCACTCCAAATACAAAAGCGCCACCAAGTAAAACTAGTAATACTGCAAGTGGGTGTAATGCGGAGGTAGATCCAATTACATACGGTTTTATTATATTATCCGCAAGGCCAACAATTATAATAGACCAAATTGTCAGAAATAGTGCCGCAATCCAATGCCCGCCAATCAATAATGCCCCAACCGCAGGTATCCAAACAAGAGCTGTCCCAATATAAGGAACCGGAGAAAATAAAGCTGCTATTG
>JAHIYT010000098.1 GCA_018814945.1 Patescibacteria group bacterium | reverse complement strand
GGGAATGTATATTGGAACAACTGACGTACGTGGTCTTCATCATTTAATATGGGAGGTTTTAGATAACGCAATCGATGAAGCTATGGCTGGTTATTGCGACAAGGTAATAGTTGTTATAAACGAAGATGGCAGTGTGACAGTTGCCGATAATGGTCGCGGTATCCCCGTTGATAAGCATAAAGTGACTGGGGTATCGGCTCTTGAAACAGTACTTACAACACTTCACGCTGGTGGTAAATTTGGTGGAGACGATTCCGGTTATAAAGTTTCCGGTGGTCTTCATGGTGTTGGTGTTTCCGTAGTTAATGCACTTTCAACAAAAATAATTGCTGAAGTTCGTAGAGATGGAAATGTCTATAGCCAGGAATATAAAATGGGTGTGGCTCAAAGCGATATTAAAATTGTAGGAGAGACAAAGGCAAATGGCACTGCAATCACTTTTTGGCCGGATCCAAAAGTATTTGAAACAATCGAATTTGACACTCAATCTATTATCATACGTTTACGTCAGCAAGCCTACCTAACAAAAGGTGTAAAAATTTCTTTTGAAGACAAAAGACCAGGCAGGCATGAAGGCGCAGTTGCCGGAAATGCGAGTTACAAATATCAATTCTACTTTGAAGGAGGTGTTAAATCATATGTTGATCACCTAAATCTAAACAAGGACCCAATATGTGAAGTTATTTACATCGAACATGATGTACCTGAAGCTAAGATTGAAATTGCACTTCAATACAATCAAAGCTACAACGAAAGTGTAATTACATTCGCAAATAACATTCACACCCTAGAAGGTGGTATGCATTTAACAGGTTTCAAATCTGCTTTAACTAGGTCTTTAAATAACTATGCTCGTAACAAAGGATTCCTGAAGGAAAAAGACCTCAATATGACCAACGAAGATGTACGCGAAGGTTTAACAGCAGTAATTTCCGTGAAACTTGCGGATCCTCAATTTGAAGGTCAAACCAAATCTAAACTCGGTAACCCAGAGGTTCGCAGCGCAGTTGAAACCGTATTTAACGAAAAACTAAGTGAGTATTTAGAAGAAAATCCAAATGAAGGAAAATCTATTATCGGTAAAGGTATGCTGGCAGCACGTGCACGTCTTGCTTCACGAGCAGCTCGCGATACAGTGCTCCGTAAAGGTGCACTTGAGGGTATGACACTTCCCGGTAAACTCGCAGATTGCACTTCACGTGATCCAAAAAACTCCGAACTTTACATAGTGGAGGGTGATTCTGCTGGTGGTAGTGCAAAACAAGGTCGTGATCGCTTCACTCAGGCTATTCTTCCACTTCGCGGTAAGATTCTAAATGTAGAACAAGCTCGTTTAGATAGAATGCTGGGAAACAACGAAATCAAGGCTCTTATTATTGCTCTTGGTACAGGAATAGGAGAGACATTCGATATAGATAGACTCAGATATAACCGCGTTGTAATTATGACCGATGCGGATGTAGATGGAGCTCATATACGTACATTACTCCTTACCTTATTCTACCGTTACTTTAAGCCACTTATCGAAGCTGGATACATTTATATCGCCCAACCACCTCTATATAAAGTTGCACGGGGTAAACAAGTTGAATACGCATATACCGATGAGGCTAAAGATAATATATTAAAAGACTGGGGTATAGAAGTAAAAGATGAAACCGAAGAAGCAGAGGAAGACGCTGAAGAAGCGGCGGCAGAAGAGGCAGCTGAAGATGCAGCTGAAGATGCAACAACAACAGAAGATGCAAAAGAAAAAAATTCTAAAAAAATTCGCGCATCAATTCAACGTTACAAAGGTCTTGGTGAAATGAATCCGGATCAATTATGGGAAACAACTATGGACCCAGAACGTCGCAGTATGTTAAAGGTATCAATCGAAGACGCTGAAAGCGCAGATTCAATTTTTGACACCCTAATGGGGTCAGAGGTGCTTCCTCGTCGCAAGTTTATACAGACACATGCTAAAAAAGTTAAAAACCTTGATATTTAATTAAACAAATAACTGAAAAACTAAAGAACTTAAGAACATGTTCTTCAGTACATAAGTTTTTCAGTTCATAAGTCAAAAAATTATGAAATTCAAATTTATAAAATACACTTCAGTTTGGTTCACTCTCTCTGCTATTGCAGTTTTAGCTTCAATAGGAGCAATGGTATATAACAAAACAACCTATGGCCGTGCCCTTGAACTTGGGATAGATTTTACTGGCGGTTCATTTATGGAATTCCAATTTGAAAATGAAACGGATACTCAGTCACTTTACGATGCTATCGAAGTTGCATATCCAAATAGCGTAAGTCAGATTACGGTTACAGATCAGAATACCTACCTTGTTCATGCAAAAGATATGACAGAAGAACAATTGCAAAGTGTTCAGGGAACAATTGGTGAAAATCTCGGAGAATATGAAATGCTTCGATTTACAACAATCGGTCCAAAAATTGGTGATACCTTAAAACAAAAGGCAATTGTGGCCTTAGTCATAGCTCTTATCGCCATTGTTCTCTATATAGCTTATGCATTCCGAAAGGTTCCAAAACGCGTCAGCCCATGGAAGTTTGGCTTTTGTGCAATTGTAGCTCTTGCTCATGATGTAATTATTGCACTCGGTATTTTTGCGTTTTTAAGATTAGAGGTTGATGCATTTTTTATTACAGCACTTCTAACCATTATAGGTTTCTCTGTACACGATACTATCGTCGTGTTCGACAGAGTCCGTGAGAACCTCAAAAAGCAAACCCGCGATGATAGCTTTGGAGATATTGCTGACATAAGTCTAAATCAGACATTAACCCGCTCTATAAATACTTCTATCTCCACATTATTCCCACTCTTAGCACTTTACTTATGGGGTGCTGAATCAATCAGAATTTTCATCTTCGCATTAATTATCGGTATTTTTGTGGGAACTTACTCCTCAATTTTCATTGCAAGTCCGTTACTTACTATTTGGCAGGAGAAGGGAAGGGTTAGATAAATTTCTGATTTCTGATTTGCGATTTTTGATTCAATATAAAATGTCCCATTCTAGAATCTAGAATGGGAATTTGAATTCCGAAATCTGAAATCAGAAATTGATTTATGGTGCGCCCAGAGGGATTCCTCTCGTCCCGCTAGGCGGGACTTTCGAGTACTCAAATAGTCGCTACGCTTCCTTTTTCGTATCGAACCCTGGGTTCTCATCCCTCTTTGTCTATTTATAATTTATGGTGCGCCCAGAGGGATTCGAACCCCCGACACCCGGTTCCGAAGACCGGTGCTCTAATCCGCTGAGCTATGAGCGCACGTCAGAAGAAATTATATAGCACTTCTTTTTAAGAATCCACTATCTATTTACTATATCTCAGCTTGTTCTATAATTGAGCCGTTTCTGGTCTAATCTCATTTGAGTGTTAGTCAGATGATCTTTAACGGTTTGCAGTATCTAAGGGAAAGCAGGGAGTTTCTAAAATTTTGGACACTTACTGTTTTTCCTTAGAGTAAATTTCAATCAACAAACAAAACAGGGAAACCTGGGGAGGCATCAATGCAATATTCAATGTTGGAGGTACAGTCCTCACAACCAAGTGTGTTTGACTACACAAATCAACCGTCGGTAGCTCTTTCACTACTCTGTAAAATCCTAGTTGATCTCGGTCACAGGGCGAGGGGATTCTCACGCCAACTTCTGACCTACGACAGCTGGGATTGGGATTACATCGGCAAGTCAGATCTGGTAGGCATTACTTTCATGACACTGGCTGCCAAAGAGGCATTCGAACTTATAAGGAGGTGTAAGAAACTCGGAAGAAAAGTGGTCGTGGGTGGACCTCACGCAAGCTTCCTTCCGGATGAATCAATGGAAAACGGTGCCGACTTCGTTGTCAGAACGGAGGGCCACCAAACCCTACCGGAGCTAATCAAAGCTCTGGAATCTGGCACAGATGATTTCAGTCACATCCTCGGCCTTTCCTGGAAGAATGCAGACGGCAAGCACATCCACAATTCCGATAGGCCGTTCTCCACCCAGGAAGAAGTCGAGAGTTTGCCGGTGCCCGATATCACTCTGATCAGCGGATACAGCAAGGCAACCTCGATTCCGGTTCTGACCCAATGGGGATGTACGGACAAATGCGACTTCTGCTCCGTCATTCAGATGTGCGGAAAGATGAAGTACAGACCGGTAGAATCGGTTCTGGCGGAATTGGAGAAGCTGATCCAAATCTACGGACCCGGCGTCTCAATTTTTTTCTGTTCAGACAACTTCTTCGCCTACAAAAAGCAGGCTATATCCCTACTCAAGGGAATAATTGAACTCGATCTAGACATCGAGGGTGGCCTGCAAATGCGGGCAGATACCATCTGCAACAGAAAGATGGAAATCAACGAAGAGATACTTTCGTTGATGTGGGACGCTCGCATCAGAATGCAATACCTTGGCTTGGAGTCG
>JAHIYT010000097.1 GCA_018814945.1 Patescibacteria group bacterium | reverse complement strand
GTGGATATTACTTTCCCAGATCCATCAAACCAAGGAGCCGAGGATGATCAGGTCTTGAGTGATACTTTGAATAAATATGACAATATAATTCTTGCTGCTCGATATTATTTTGAAAATGGTGATAAGCAGGTTGAATATCCAAATGACACTCTGATGGCATCTGATCCTACTTTAGGATGGATAAATGTACAGCTGGATGAAGATGGATTTGTGAGAATGATTCCTATCTTCTCGCTTTCAAAACAAGGGGCAGTGGAAGCACTCTCCGTTGGACTTTCTCGTATTTATTTAAATGAAGATCCGATTGACTATAGGGTTGTGGATGATGAATTTGTTTTTGCGGAGAATATTACGATTCCGACAATTACACAACGTGATTCAGCAAGCAAGCAAGACGTACATTCCATGTATATCAACTACTTTGCTGAGCCTAACAAATACACACATGTTTCTTTTGTAGATTTGGTGAATGGAAATTATGTGGATAAGAAGGGGGCACCAATTGATTTTAGAGATAAGATTGTGATTATTGGTCCTACCGCGATTGATCTTCAGGACGATTATCTCTCACCTGTTAGCCAGGGCGTACGTATGCCTGGGGTTGAGATTCATGCAAATAATGTGCAGACTATTATCACTCAACAATTTTTAAGAGATCAATCTACCCTAAGTTTATGGCTTATATTGATTGGATTCTTGGCATTGAATTTGTTTCTGTTTTCGTTCCTTAAACTTAGGTTCGCCTTACCTTTGGTGATTGTGGAAATTTTTGGAATGTTGATAGCGGGAATTATTGGTTATGAATTTAGAACTTTTGTAAATGTTGTGTATCCGATTCTGGTGATATTACTCAGTTTTGTAGGAGTCTACTTGCTTAGATTTATATTGGAACAAAAGGAAAGAAAATTTATTGAAGGTGCATTTGGTCATTATGTTAATAAAGACGTTGTGAACCAAATTCTAAAGAATCCAAAAATGCTGGAACTTGGTGGGGCAAAGAGGAGCATTACAGTGTTCTTTTCGGATATTGCAGGCTTTACGACTATTTCGGAAAAGATGGAGCCGGGTGATTTAGTTTCATTCTTGAATGAGTATTTACAGGAGATGACGAATATAATTTTGAAGTATCAAGGAACTTTGGATAAATACGAAGGTGATGCGATTATGGCATTTTGGAATGCTCCAATAGCTCAACATGACCACCCGCTAAACTCATGTTTGGCAGCTCTGGAGAACCAGAGTAAATTAGCTGAACTTAGAAAGAAGTGGGCAGGAGAAGGTAAGCCGGAAGTTCGAATTAGAATCGGTATTAACACTGGTGATGCAGTTGTAGGTAATATGGGTTCTGAGAATAGATTTGATTACACAGCCATGGGAGATAACATAAATCTTGGATCCCGACTTGAGGGAATTAATAAGCAATATGGAACTGAAATTATCATTTCTGAGGCTACTTACAAAGAAGTTGAAGAGAAATTAGTTTGCAGGGAGCTCGATCTTATACGCGTAAAGGGTAAAACTGCACCAGTTGTAATTTACGAACTTGTTGGTGAAAAGGGTAAGGTAAAGCAGGAGATTTTGGATAGAAATGCTAAATTTGCTGGAGCCCTAAGGGATTACAGAAGTAAGAATTTTATGGCTGCTAAAGAAAAATTTTCAGCGATTACTGGTGATATCCCATCAGAAATTTTTACAAAAAGATGTGATGAGTTTATGCAAAATCCACCATCTGTGAATTGGGATGGGGTTTATATTTTTACGACGAAATAATGAAAATTTGAAAACCTGAAAAACATTTTCAGATTTGTAGATTTTCAAATTTTTAGAATGCAACCCAATACATTGCAAAACCTATTGATACGATAAATGCGTTCCAGATCATAGTACTGTAGTTTCTTTTGTATACCATCTTCTTTTTTCTGGTCTGTATGAAATATCTGGTCACATCATAAAAATAGGTCACTAAGATCAGAGCAAGAATATATGTAACGAAGTTATGATCTGCATAGAGACCTAGTTTCTCAAGAGATATATTTGGCTTAATATAACCAATATTAAATGCTATCAGAGTTATAATAGTTAGGTGCAACAACTGATCTGAAACATAGAATAAAAGACTTTTTTTCGGATATTTTTTATCTATAGTAATCTTTGTTTGGTCGATTATATTATGTGTAAGAAAAACGATTGTTATCCCTATCCATACACTTTTTAAGTGTAAAAATGGTGATAAAACAGCAATAAGAACGGCTAAGTGGACTAGACAATGCAGAAGCACTCCAAAATAACCTTTTTTCTTCATTGCAATCAATGCGTTTGGCTGCAACGGGTAGTCAGCTAGAAAATGAATTAAATAAAAGTATATTAATAAGTGCATTTATAAGAGTTAGTTATTTGCATTAGCGCGTTTTACTACTTCGTAGCTCACAATGGAAGCAATGCTTGCATTTGTTTCAAGGAGATGTCTGAAGTCTCCTTTTTTTAGTATAAGCACCTCTACATCTGTTACAGTTCTACATGTAGCGTTACGAGGCTCGTCCGAAACTAGTGCCATTTCACCGAAAAAATCGTTATCAGAAAGAACGGCTAAAATTGTGTTATCCCTTAAAACTTGGACCTGACCACGTTTGATAATATACATCATATCCCCTGGGTCACCCTCTTCGAAAAGTACGTGATCTGCAGGAAAATACTGCATTTCTATCTTACTAATAATAGCATTTAGATCTTCATCGGATAGATCTGCAAAGAATGGTATGTTTTTTAATATTTCTTGCATTTTATTTTTTATGTTAACGAAATCACGATATAACGATATAACGATATAACTTATTTTTCAAGTTTGTTATTTCATTATTTCACCATTCCACTACCTGAGGGTATTGACTTTTTTGGCTTTTCATGAAACGATTAGCAAACTGGAGAATATTTTGAATTTATTACGCATATATGCCCACCCCTTCCTCAACCCCCTTCGGGGTAAGAGGGTAGCTAGGGGAAGGGAGAAGAAAAGAATTTAATAAGAAAAGAAGCTAATATCATCTAACCTGTTTAACAAGTGAAAAATATTGTTGTAAAAGGCGCTAGGGTCCATAACCTTAAGAATATAGACGTTGAAATACCAAGAGAACAACTGGTTGTAATTACCGGTCTTTCCGGTTCTGGTAAGTCGTCTCTGGCTTTTGATACTATTTATGCAGAGGGGCAGAGGAGATATGTTGAAAGTCTTAGCACATATGCCAGGCAATTTTTGCAATTGATGGAAAAGCCGGATGTGGATAGTATTGACGGTCTTTCCCCAGCTATTTCAATTGACCAAAAGACCGCTAGTAGAAACCCAAGATCTACCGTCGGAACCGTTACAGAAATTTACGATTATTTACGGCTGCTTTTTGCAAAAATTGGTCATCCACATTGCCCTGAATGTAATAACGATATCAGCAAACTTTCTGCAAGTCAGATGGTAGATATAATTGCAGAAATGCCTCAGGATAAGCGTTTTATGATCCTTGCTCCTATGGTTAGGGATAGAAAGGGTGAGCATATGAAGGTTTTGGATAAAATTAGAAAAGAGGGTTTTGTACGCCTTAGAATTGATGGAGATGTTGTGAGTATTAATGAGGAAATTGAATTAGATCCGAAAAAGAAACATACAATTGAAGTTATTGTAGATAGATTGGTTGTTAAGAATTTTAAAAAGAAAATTGTTAAGCTTAAATCCGGTGAAGAAATTGAAGAGAAAAATGAAGATAGATCTCGTTTGGCTGATTCTATTGAAACTGCTTTGAAGTACGGTGAAGGACTAATGATAATTCTCGATGCCGATAGCGGAGAAGAGCAGGTGTTTTCCGAGCATTATGCTTGTGACACTCATGGAGTAATTGCATTGCCGGAAATCGTACCTCGTTCTTTTAGTTTTAACTCACCTCATGGAGCTTGCCCAGATTGTCATGGGCTAGGTACTAAGCTGAAGATAAATCCAAAACTCGTTATTCCGAATCCAAGGTTAACTGTCGCCGAAGGTGCAATTTTACCTTGGTCAATATCCTCTATGAGACTTAATTGGTATAACAATTTACTTAGGGAAGTTGGTAAGAAATATGGATTTGATATCAATACTCCTGTTGGTAAACTAACTGAAAAGCAGGTAAATATAATTTTATATGGAACAGGTGATAGCAAGTTTAAAGCCGAGTATACCGGTCAACATTCCAGTTATGAGTGTGAAACAACATATGAGGGTGTAATTCCTAATTTGGAACGCAGATATCATGAAAGTGAATCTGATTATATTCGAAAGAATATTGAAAGATTTATGGAAATTAATATTTGTGAAACGTGCGAAGGGAGGAGGCTCCGACCTGAGATTTTGGCTGTCACTGTACTTGATAAATCTATTATCGATGCAACTGATATGTCTATTGAAGAAGCAGAAGAATATTTTAAAGATATGATGCCAACCAGTGAAAAGAAAAAGTTGAGTGATTCTGAATACACCATTGCTCGTTTGATTATTCATGAAATTTTGAATAGACTCCGGTTCCTGCAGAATGTTGGACTTAGCTATTTGACTATGAATAGAACTGCCAACACTCTCTCTGGCGGGGAAGCACAAAGAATTAGGCTGGCAACTCAAATCGGATCATCACTTCAGGGGGTTTTGTACGTTTTAGATGAGCCTTCTATTGGTTTACATCAAAGGGATAATGACAGACTAATTACTACACTTGAACAACTGAGGGATTTGGGTAATACCGTAATTGTTGTAGAACACGATGAAGATACGATTAGAAAAGCTGATTATGTGCTCGATGTTGGCCCTGGTGCCGGTAAACATGGTGGAAAAATTATTTTTGCCGGATCACCAAAGGAGATAGAGAAAGATCCTGAATCTATCACCGGGCAATATCTTTCCGGAAAAAAGGAAATTTCGATTCCAAAAGAACGCCGAAAGGGAAGTGGAAAATTTATAGAAATCCTTGAGGCTGAACAAAATAATCTGAAAAAAATTGACGTAAAAATTCCACTTAATTCTTTTGTGGTAATTACTGGTGTTTCCGGTTCGGGTAAATCTTCTTTGATCAATTACATTTTATGTCCAGTGCTTGCCACAAAATTAAATAGAGCTAAACAAAAAGCTGGTAAACATAAAGATATTCTTGGAACCGAACATTTGGATAAAATTATTAATATTGATCAATCCCCTATTGGTCGAACTCCGAGAAGTAATCCTGCTACATATACCGGAGTATTTTCGGATATTCGTGAGCTTTTCGCTTCAATAACTGAAGCGAAACTTAGAGGTTATAGAGAGGGTAGATTTAGCTTTAATGTTAAAGGTGGTAGGTGTGAAAGCTGCCAAGGTGAAGGAATGGTAAAAATTGAAATGCACTTCTTACCAGATGTATATGTATCTTGTGAAGTTTGCAAGGGGAAGAGATATAATTCTGAAACTTTAGAAATTACCTGGCATGGTAAAACTATTGCAGATGTACTTTCCATGACAGTTGAAGAGGCACTGGAATTTTTTGAAGCTATCCCTCAGATAAAAAATAAACTCGAAACCTTATATGATGTAGGCCTTGGTTACATAATGCTCGGACAAAGTGCTACTACGCTATCTGGAGGTGAGGCACAACGTGTAAAATTAGCAACTGAACTTGCCAAAAGATCCACCGGTAATACTATTTATGTATTGGACGAACCAACAACCGGTTTGCATTTTGATGACGTTAAAAAATTACTTGGAGTTCTTCAGGCACTTGTAGATAAAGGAAATACAGTGCTTACTATTGAACATAATTTGGACGTTATAAAATCAGCCGATCACGTGATTGATTTAGGGCCAGAAGGTGGTGATCAGGGTGGTGAGTTGATTTGTGTGGGAACACCAGAAGAAGTTGCGAAATGCAAAAAGAGTTACACAGGACAGTGGCTAACTAAGATGCTGAAATAGTAACGATAACAATGATGACAATCAAATTAGTCATTAATCATAGTCATTGTCATTAACCTGTCCTCTTAACCACAATCAAAGTAATATCATCCGCTTGGGGATAATTACCCATAAATGCTCTGACGTCTGCAATGATTCCATCGTGAATTTGTTGGGCTGTAGAGAGTAGACTGTTTTTTTGGATTGAGGCTTTAAAACGCTCAATTCCGTAGTTCTCCTTTTCGCTCTTCCAAGCTTCAGGTATACCATCTGTGTAAAAGATTAGAACGTCGTTTATGGCGACTGGAACTGTTTCTTGTTTTGCCACATTGCTGAGGTCTGCAATCATACCAAGTGCCATACCACCTGAAGAAAGTTCAGAGACGGATTTATCAGCTGATTTAAAATGTAAAATTGGATCATGACCAGCTTGTGTGAAACGAAGATCTGTGTGCTCAACTGACCATACCGCCATAACCATTGTCATAAATACATTAGGGCGGGTTTTTAATTTTAAGATTTTATTTAGATGGATGATCAGATCGCTTGTTTCGTGATATTGATCCATAAATGCAGGAACAAGTGCGTTATTAATTGCAGACACCAAACCTGCGGCAACACCGTGTCCTGTAACATCACCAATGTAGAATAAGAGTTTGTCCTCGCCGATTTTGAGGAAATCATAACAATCCCCTCCAACCTCTTGTGCGGAAACAAGACTAGCTGCAATATCAAGATTATTGATTACAGGAAGTTTTGTCGGCAAAAGTTCTCTTTGGATCTCACCTGCAAGTTCGAGCTCGCGAGTGATTTTTTCTTTTTCAATCATGGCCTGAGTACTTGTTTCCAGGTCTTCCGCCATTTTGTTGAAGGTATCTGCGAGCATACCGACTTCTGATTTTGATTTTACCTGGATGCGAGTTTTTAGATCACCAGCACCGATTTGCTGAGCTCCTTCGGTAAGTTTTTTTATAGGAGATGTAATTCGTCCTGCCACAATACCGCCGATATAGAGTGCTATTACAATACCGAATAAGGCAACTATTCCGATGTTTATAACCGTTTCTTTAACTCGAGAAGCTAGTGCTGCATAAGATATATGATAATGAATTGCATAAGATCTAAGTGCATCATTTGGATCGCGGAATGGGATGTAAATATCTTCAATCTGTTCAGTTGCACCTACCGGCTCAACATCTTTTCCGTTGAGATTTGTGTAACGCACTTCATCATCTGTTTTTTCTAAGTAGATGACGCGTTCTGTTTTTAGGGTTTTAACCGATGGATAAACTGCCTGAATACGCTCATAATCATCATCGTAAAGTTTATAATGATGATCTTCTATTTTTGGGTCTACATAAAGCTTATCTCCGCTGTAGCTATGAATTGCGAGTCCTATTACATCGGTATTTAAACTGTAAATATCAGCTAGCTCTCTGTTAAAATGTGTATATGCGCTTTTTTCGTAGTTATTTTCATAATTTGCAACAACACGTTCGTGAGTGAGTTCGGCAAAACTAACAGCACGAGTAAAGATATCCTGATTTATTTCCTTAACTTTTTGATCGATCACAAAATACGCAGTAGCACCCAGAATCAAGATTATGATTATGGATGTAGCAAAAACTATTTGTGATTTAACTGATCGAAACATTTTTGTTTTTGTTTACATTGAAGCAACTGCTATAGGAGCATCTGCCTTTCTAACAAGCATATTATCAGCATATGCATAAGCACCCTCTGTGTAACTTTCAACCATTGCTGTTCTTATGGGCTGATGAATTAACTCTTTATTTTTCGTTTTCATCGATACTCCATAATCGATGTTCCCATCACTATCCACAACTGTTGATTTCATAACTTCTTCCAATTTAGCTATTGAATTCCTTGAAGTTGGGATTCCTAATTTGGTAAACATATCAAACATATTTTTAGCGAAATATATTCTTGTAGCCTGCTCCTGTTGACCAACACCATTGAAATCAAAATCATTATCATCTTTGCCGATCATCTCTGTTACTGCTTTGATATAATCATCTTTTGGCAAAGCAATCTCATCTGATTTTTTTGCTGATTCTACAGCTCTTTCATATTCGTTCATTCTAGCTAAAACCTCATCATAAATTGGCATTAACACCTTTGCTTTTTGCATTTCAGCCTTCGCAAGACCCGGTCTATCTGATTCAATCTTAGATAAATTTTCATAGTTTTTCATTTTTTCATCATAAAAATTTGGTGCTTCATTTTTTTTCATCTCTCTTCCCTTTAGTACATCACCTAAGAATTCATCCCAATTATCATTTGCTTTTAATCTTGAAAGTCTTTCGTTGTAAGCTGTTTCCACCCTTGCATACTCAGCTTTAATTTGTTCCTGATTTTCAATGTCAGACTCTCTTGATTTCACTCTTTCGATCATATTTTCCAAAGGCTCACGTGTAGCTATTGAGTCTATTTGTTTGGTATATGAAACTGGATAGGTTTTAGTCTCAGTATCAACAAAATCTTTTAAAAATCTTTTATAATTATTTATGTAAATAAAATGATTCATTGCATCAACAAAATCATAACCTGTCATGTATACACCTAATTCTGCTTTATTTTTGTCTATTTCCTCTTGGGTTTCACCTCTTAAATAAGGGAATATATCCTCCGGACTTGAAATTGTTCTTACTGGTATCTCTTTTAAATATTGAGGTATACCGTAGGTATCTGGATCATTATGATCTTTGGGGTATTTTCTAGCATGTCTACCCCTATATTTATCGAATCTGGTTCCCTGATTGTATTGAAGTTTGCTTAAATCTGTATCCGAAACTTCATCTTCTGGACTAAGTTTTCCTTCCGGAAAATCATATTTTAATGCCGCTCTATATAGATCCTGCTCATAATTATCTGCCATATTTACACGTATCTGGTAATCCGCTTTGTGATATTCGTTAACTGCTAAGCATAAATTGTCATATGCTTCATTTCTTTTGTTTTTAAACTCTTCAACTTCATCTTCTTTTGCCTTTTTCTCTTGAGGTGAAAGTAGTGCATTATTTTTAACGTTTTTTTCGTAATAACTATTTTTTTCCTGCCACTCTTCATATGCATTCTCATAAAGACGATAAGCTTGTTGTGGCCAGCTATCTCTGGGGTATGATCTTAAATTAAATCCCCCATCAATTCCTTCTGCTTCAATTCCTCCATAGTTGTGTCCTTTTGGTGCAAGTTCAGCAATTCCTTCAAATTTGTGATCCGGTGGAGCAACTTCAAGAAGCGAATCGAATGAGTCTGCTGACATTCCTTCGTATCCATTTGGATATCTTGCTAATTCACGCTCTCTGTATTTGGATGTCATTCTTACAGCGCTCTCTCTAACACTTTGTGGTAAATCTTCTGGCTTAATTGTAGCTAAATCCACCCTTCTTTCAGTTGGAGGTAGATCTACTATTTCCATTTGCCCTACAGTTTCGCCCTTAATTTCCCCTTCAATTGTTGAATCTGGGAGTCTTATAACTGTTTCAGCCTGAGTCTGTGCAGAATTGTAAGCCTCCGCATATTTTGTATCCTGCATCATATAACCATGGATTCTCTGCCAATTGGCCACATTTTGAACAAGTTTCATTTTCTTTTTACCATCAACTTCAACTTCTTCTTTTTCAAAAACATTTGCTAATTCAGGATTGTTAATAGTATCAGCAATCAGCTTCTTCATTGCCTTGTCTCCAAGATAAGATTGTTCAAAAGCGAATAGTGCTTCAGGTGAAGCGCTTCCCTTTTCTAATTCGGCCTTAATTCCAAGTGCGGTTTCCCTTACGGATGCATTGGAAATGCTATCGAGACGTGAAGCTAGTGCAGTTAATCTTGCCTCTGGTTCACCCTCACCCATTTTTGTTTGCAGGTAGGCAATAGCCTTGTTGAATTCAGCCTCTCTGCCACTTTTTTTCGCCCATTCAGGCTCTAGAGCACTTCGAGTTAGCGGATTTCTGTCGTCGTCCTGTTTATCGAATTTGTTATTCCAGAATTTTGCCAGAACACTAACACTGTAAGCCCCCATTAGCCCATCTACATATACAAACTGGCTGGCTGCCTCTTTTCTATTTAACTGGAAGATATCCTCCTTGAACCCAACGGCCAAATGGCTTTGCAACGCATAAACAATTCTTTTTTGTTTAATGACATCGCCTTCTCCAGCCCTCATATTTTCAGGAAGATGTTCATTCATAATCGCACAAAAGGCTTCGTTCCATTTCCTGTAATCCCCGTTATACAGATCAATCGGTGGGGTTTTTCTTGGGTTACCTTCCGGTGTGCGTTGAAGTATATATTCATATAAATCGTCCTGAAATTTAGGAGTTTCAATTGCTTCAACTATTCTGTCTATGTAATCCTGAAGTCTTTCGCCTTCTCTGTTTTCGTAAATACCTTTTTTTTCTGCTCTATTTTCAAGAACTCTCTCTCTTTTCTTCCTTTCTTGTGGGGTTGGTCCAACCGTAGCAGATTCAGCATCCAAAGCTTCCCTAGTCTGTCTACCTTGATCAAGAGCTCCCTGCTCTACACTTGGCTTCTGTTGTTCCACGTTAGGTATGTAATAACGAGCTCCTTCTCTACGTGCCTTATCACCCTCGGATTCACTTTGCGCAGCCACCTCAGACGGTCTCACAAATATAGAGCGGTTTGGATTAAAGAAATTTGTTTCGGAATTGTTAAACATTTTTTTGTTTGTTTAGATTTTTTATTTTTAAGCTTTATCTCTATCATCAAAATCGGTATCTGCATCTGCATCAATATCAGAGTCCATATCAGCGTCAGATCCTGTAAAACCAGTGGCCACCTCAACATCTTCTTCATTAGGCATTTCTGTTCTGCCAGTCGAGAAATCATGCGTTTCCCATTCAGGAGCTTCTTCATCTACTACCTGGGCAACAGCCACTTCTTCTTTTGAATCTCTTGCTTGATCTTCCAAATCGTACATCTTTTCAGTCATGGCGTGTGCCCAAGTTGGCATTCCCCCATCAAAATCTTCTGGGGCACCCAGCTCTTCATAGGCCTTATTAAAATATTTCCTAAAAAATTTATTATCGCTAGAAACCCTCTGATTTGTCCATCTTGCGTATTCACTTGCTGCTATATCAACTGGATTTGTTAAATTTCTTTCAAAGTATCCTTTTCTTTCAAAAACAGGATATAATGCAGTCATAGTATCTCTTCCGAAACATCCATCATCTTCTGCCCCTATTTCAATCTGGAGAGCTTTTATATATTTTCCGATTTCATCCATATCATTTGTTTTTATTCCGAATATTCTGGCAAATTGTTTATTTAGTTTAAACCAATCACCGCTGGAATAATTTTCAAGATTCTCCTCAATGAATTCTCCGGCCTTATTTCTGATTTCGGCATTATCCCAAATTTTTGCCATTAGAATATTATGCTC
>JAHIYT010000096.1 GCA_018814945.1 Patescibacteria group bacterium | reverse complement strand
GCCAATCAAATAGTCCAGTTACATCAACACTTAAGCTCACATAAGCCATTGAGAAGAAAAGTACAATTATTTTCCATGGCTCCAAAGTCCCCACTCCAATAATTGCCTCTTTAAGTAATGGGAAATCGATCTGTCCAAGCATGGCCAATAAAACGATCGCCAAAATTGGTGCACGAACCATATCAAGCTTAAAGCCCATTATCCGCACAGGCTTAATGGTAAAGAGCACTGAAAGTAGTACCAATAATATCGGAGCGATTGTCATTTTTATTTTTATTAATTTGCTCCATTATAACATGAAGCATTATGGTAGAATAATCTCGTGAAAAAAAGTCCAAAACAAACCAGCGTCAAAATCAACCCCTTAAAAGGAAAGTTTTTCGATATCAAACCACCAAAAGGAAAAAGGTCTATGCCTTTGAATAATAAATGGAAAAGCTTTAAGTATTTTGTAATACTCGCAATTATCGTATTTGTTGGATTAAATATCAGCAATATCTATTTTAAGGGTATGGATTTTGTTTTCGAAAATAAAGATATTGCAATGGCCGGATATGATCAGTTGCAAAAAGCAATTGATTATTCAATGGAAGGGAATTACGAAAAAGCCTCAACTTGGTTTGAAGAAGCCGAAATAAGCTTTAATCAACTGGCCGAAGATACTAAAACATTAACGTTGCAATCAGACGAACTGAACACGGAAAGCTTATACTTGGATACAGCAAATAAACTGATTGAAAGTGGAGTTATCATCGCTCAGCTTGGACAGGATTTGGTGAATTTTATTGATTCAGCCTCATTAATTCCTCAAACATTTATTAAGCAAAACTTAGATGGTACTAGCGATATAAAAATCACCACATTAATAAAAGAAGAAAAAGAAAATCTGGATGTAATTTACAGTCAAATTCTCGAATTACAACAAAACATAACCACCTTAAATAGCGGATTACTTCCTGGTGATGTACAAATTAAATTAAAAAAAGGGCAGGAGCAAATCGCTCAGATAATTACGCTTTTAAGGGAGCTAAATTTAAATTTCGACACCATTCTTACCATGCTCGGAGACGAAGTGCCTCACAGGTACATGGTGCTTATGCAGAACAATCACGAAATCAGGGGTACAGGTGGTTTTATAGGCAGTTACATGATTATAGATGTAAACGATGGAGCCATAACAAAAATGGAAGCCAAAGATGTATATGAATCCGATGGGCAATTGACCGAAGTAGTGGAACCCCCAACAGTTATCCGGCACGTTGTAGAAAGGCTCTACCTAAGGGATTCAAACTATAGTCCGGATTTCCCCACCTCAGCAAAACTTATAATGTGGTTTTTAGAACACAGTCAGCAGCCTTCCATTGATACCATCATTGCAATTGACCAAAACGTAGTTGAAGAAATTTTAAAAATCACCGGTCCAATTCATTTAGAGCATTTTCCATTTCAAATTAAATCAGAGAGCTTTAATAACTTGATTTCTTATTATATCGAAGCTAAAATCAGCCAAACTTCTACACCAAAGCAATTACTATTTGATTTCATCCCGGTATTTAAAGAAAAGGTATTAACTACAGACAATATGATAGAATTAAAGGATGCAATAATCGATTTAGCCGGCTCGCGTCATATACAAGCATATTCAAATGATTCAGATATACAAAAATTAATAACTCGTCTTGAGTTAGATGGAAAGATGATGGATCAATCTCCAAAAACAGACTATTTAGCAGTTATTTCAAGCTCCATCGGTGGGAATAAGAGTGATGGATTTATAAAAATGAATATCGACCACGAAACCACTGTGCACAATTCGGGAGTAATAACCGATAAGCTTACAATTGAAAAAGAACACACTTGGGACATTGATGATATTCCAGAACTTAACAGCCTAATTGAAAGATATGGCACAGGAGAGCTAGATTTGAAATCTATATTATTTATTCTGGGTAAAGGTAGAAATCTGGATTACATAAGAATTTACGTCCCAAAAGGTAGCTTATTAACAAATGTAGAAGGAATAGAAATGGAAGATGTGGAAATAACTGAAGACCTTGGGTACACAGTTTTCGCTTTCATATACGGTCCAATAGAAGCCGGGGAGAACATGGAGATAGCATTGGAATATGACCTGCCATTTAATTTAAATTTTACACCGGAAGATAATTATGAATTTGTAGCTCAAAAACAGGCCGGCGTAAGTAATGTGGATATTAAGAAGACTGTTGAAATTATTGGAGATTTGAATTTCATCAGTAGCACCCCTGCCTCAATAAGCCCATTCTCAATCAAACCAATAGTTGAAACTGAGCTTGATGAAGATTTTGAGTTTAGTTCAGTAATCAGTAATTTATAATAACTGCTCTAATTCATTTTCTAACTCCTTTTCTCTTCCAACTTCCCCTGCCTCGTCCCATTCCTTTTCATATTGTTCCATTGCCTGTATTGCCAATTGCGGTTCCATATTAGAAAATCTTTCAAAATCTTCAGTACCTTCCTTAAGATATTGTTTTTCCTTTAATCTATTAATTATTGTCCACCTTGCATCATTTGATCTTAACCATTTGTTTACATCTACCAATTCCATTAAAGAATTTTCTGTTGAAGATACATCGCTTAAATCATTCCCCTTTGATAATAATTCATCAGTTTTTTCCTTTGTAAGCATGCCTTTATCCAACTGCTCTTTAACTAGCTCATTTCTTTTCCTATTCCTTTTTAGCCAAGAATGAGCAAGTGCTGGGTTTTCATGATTAAGTAGCGTTTCTGATGTCTCTTCTGTAATAAGACCTTCTTCCAAATCAACAGGAGCTTGTTCGTGTCTTTTTTCATTATTTAATAGCCAAAATACAGCTCTGTTGTTATCCAGTTCACGAAGATTATCAACCTGTAGATCAGTTAACATACCTGATTCCTGCTGTTTAGCAATTTGATCTGGAATATTACGTAAGTTTTCAATAGCTAATGCACCAGGATCTGATTCGGTAAATTGAAAAATAAAGCGATTGTTGAAAAGTAGATTTTTCATGATATGTGTTTTTATATATCACATAATTATAACACAAAATAACCACTTTAACAAGATTTATAAGCAAAAACTTAGCTCAATTTACTACAAATAGGACAGTTATTTTTATCGTGGAAACGTGCAGGGCAATGCTCTCTTCCAAAATATATAATTTGAAGATGTAACTTATTCCATTTATTTTCCGGGAATACTTTTTTCAAATCCTTTTCGGTCTGCAGCACATTTTTCCCATTGCTGAGTCCCCATCTTGTAGCTAAACGATGGATATGGGTATCTACAGGAAAGGCAGAATGACCAAAAGCTTGTGACATAACAACAGAAGCTGTTTTATGACCAACACCGGGCAATGATTCCAAATCCTTAAAATTATCCGGCACACGTCCGTTAAACTTTTTAACTAGAATCTGAGAAAGGGCTTTGATGTTTTTAGATTTTGTTGGTGCAAGACCAGCAGGTGTGATAATTTTGCGAATCGTAGATACCGGCAACTTAGACATCCTATCTGCACTTCCGCCCACCTTAAAAAGAGCCGGAGTAACTTTGTTAACGGCTTTATCCGTTGAATTTCCAGAAAGGATTACAGCGATAAGTAAGGTAAAAGCATCCTTGTGTTTCAAAGGAATTGGAGTTTTGGGATAGAGTTTATCTAATATACTTTGAATTTGTTGGGTTTTCTCTTTCTTGTTCATGTTTTGAAAATCTGAAAATCTGAAAATCAAATATAGTTTTCAGGTTCTCAGTTTTTCAAAATTATTTCCGCCTCTCCAGTTCCTGATACAAAGCCAATTCCATCTCCTTAATTGGTGCTATTTTGCCAAACCAAATTTCAAATTGCCCACATGCCTGATGGAGCAACATCCTTTCACCTGTAATAATCTCTGCACCAGCCTTCTCTGCCTCTTTTAAAAGCTGAGTCTTCATAGGATAGGTGATGATATCCATAACAACGTATACCCCCTTTAAATGCTCTGCGTGAAGCAGGCTTTCCTCGGTGTTAGGTGGACTTCCTATTGGAGTTGCATTTATTACTATCTCGAATTTACCAACTGGAATTTTATCGAAATCGATTACTTCAAGTTCAAATTCCATAGCAAGAGCTCTTGCTTTTTCTTTTGTGCGATTATAAACGTAAACCTCCGCACCAAATTCCTTTAAACTATAAGCAATAGCGCGAGCCGCACCACCAGCACCAAGAATCAAAATCTTTCTTTCTTTAATATCTATCTTCTCTCGCAATGCTTCTATTGCACCAGTAGCATCGGTATTATAACCAACTAATTTAGAGTCTTCATTAGCAACTGTATTCACAGAGCCAACAATTTTGGCAAGCGGATCATAATGATCCATATACACCATCATCTCTTCTTTGTAAGGCATGGTAACACTGAAGCCAGCAATGTTATTTAAATCAGTTTCATAGCAAAAATTAGCCAAATTATCTGGGTCATCTGGGTCAATATCAAAAAGTACATACTCAGCATCGATCCCCTCTTTTTTAAATGCCGCATTATGCATTACTGGACTAAGTGATTTAGCAACTGGATGACCTACGATTCCATAAACTTTTTTCATATTATAAAAATTCAGATTTGAGATCTCGGATTTGAGATCCAATTTAATATGTTACATTTTCGAATCTAAAATAGGAATCTGAGATCCGAGATCAGAAATCTCAGATAGACTTATTCTTCCCACAATTTTTTACTTTTAAGTGAATGTCCACCGAGAAGTTTCTCCATCTTATCCACGATTCCATCGTACGGAATAGTTTCTTGAGCACCTTTCGCCATATCTCGAAGAATGACAGTCCCCTCTTTTACTTCTACCTGACCAAGAATTAATGAATATTTAGCACCCAACCTGTCTGCCAAACTCATTTGAGCCTTCATCGAATCCTTACCAACCGCGCCAACCACATTCAGCCCCTTATCACGTAATTCGTTAATAAGAGAAAGTGATTTCTTTTTAGCGACAAGACCAAGTTGTGCGACAAAAATAGCAACTACATCTTTGTTAGGCGGGCGAATTCCAGCTTCCTTCATGTATTCGATAGTGCGTTCCATACCGGCTGCATAACCAACTGCAGGTGTGGGCTGACCACCCATTAGCTCGATTAATCCATCATATCTTCCTCCGCCTCCGGTTGCATTTTGGGAACCTTCTTTTTTACTCCAATATTCAAATACCGTATGAGTGTAGTAATCAAGGCCACGAACAAGCATAGGATTAAGCTCATAGGAAACTTTTAATTCTTTTAAATATTCCTTAAGTAAT
>JAHIYT010000095.1 GCA_018814945.1 Patescibacteria group bacterium | reverse complement strand
TTTGCTATAATATATAGATTTAAATATATATTTATGCAATTCCAAGGACAAGGACAAACATTCGTGGATCCAGGGATAATATATGACCAGCAGCGCAGAGCAAGTCTGGATCGTTATCAAAAAGCTGTTGAACGTGCTGGTTTTTTGAATGAAAGGGATAAAAGAAATTGGGGTTTACTTGCACATATGCTTACAACTGAACAACTTGTTGAGGGTGAAAAATTGATAATTAATGAAGACTTACGCCGTCTTAAAATGCGTCAAAAATTAGAAAGAATTAAACCGTCAAAAGAAAAAAGATAATGGCAGATAACAATCCACAACAGCAGAGGGAGAGGGCTCAGCAAGGCCCAGAAACAAGTTTGGAAACTACTACCGAACACTTTCGTGGTATTGATGATATGCGGAAAAAAGCGGAGGCTATAGATCGTGAACCAAATAGGTCTGCAGTGGAAAAGATTCAAGACTTACGTGGTAATGTTGAGAGATTTCAACAGTGGGATGAAATAACTGCCTTTAGTACAGCTATTGTTTCTGTGATGGTGAAAGTAGGAAAAAATGGTGGGGACATTAAATCCATTCGAAATAATCCAATTCTTTTACAGAGCGAGGTAGAAAAAATCAGATCAAAAGAAAAAACCCAAAAAGAAATATCAAGACAGGGGGGAGATATAGAGGGAAAAGAAATAGATTTTTCTTTAACATTGCCCGAAAGTGCAGCATTAAATGAAATGCTAAGAATTATGAGTGAGGGTGGTGATACAAGGGAATATTTATTTGGTGAAAAAGGAAAGGGTGGTATCTGGGGTAGCCTTGTTGATCAGTCCGGAGGAACAATAGGAAAAATTAAAAAGTTTGTGAAAGAGCATCCTTGGGGGTCTGCAGCAATCGGTGTTGCTATAGCAGGAGGTTTATATTTAAGCTACCAAGTAATTTCTTCAATTATAAGCTATAAAAGAGGTAAGCTTGGAGATAAAATGGATAAGGCTGGTGGGACTGGTGATTTTTTCGTAAAGAAAATACTACCTGCGCTTGGTGCCTTGCTTGGCGGTGGATATTTGAGCAAAAAAATGTTCGGTGACATGTTTGGTATACCAGATCTGGATGAAGTTGAAAGGCTACGAGCGAAAGGTGAAGCAACTGTTGAAGATATGCAAAGAATTATGGATAAACAAAATTAACGCCTTGATAGCCTTGGGGGAAAAATAGATAGCCTTGGTAATACAGTACAGGGTGCTAAAGATAAAATGGAAGGCGCCAAAGAAACAGTAAATGTAGGCATTGAAAAAGTTGGTGATGATAGAGTTAAAAGAATGGCAATGTCTCAGGCTTTAATTAATATCTATTGTATTGATGTTGAAAAATTTGATTCGGATATGAGGGGCGACATTAATCAGGCATTTATGGTGATGCCCGAAAAAGATGTTTCTGCAATTATTGATGCTTACGAAAAAAGGAAGGGTAAAAGGAAGGAAAGAGTTCCTCTATCTGAACTTGGGCTAGAAGCCTTTGAGGGTGAAATAAGTGAAGAAGCCCTATTTCACACATGTGCAATTGTTAGTAAGGCAAATGAACAATACCAAAAAGTGACTCCTTCTGCCCTTCAGGGACTAACTCTCCAGGAATTCTTGCTAAAGGTTGGAAAAGATCCTGCTATGGAAATAAGCAGTAAGGTGCAAGAATCTTTGGCTGCGACATTTGCCGGTTTACAAATTCAGTCTTTTGGTGATATTAGGAAAAATGTTGACCAGCTGTTTGATGGTAAAGCCATAGATGAGGTTATAAATGAAAATAAAGATGCACTTATAACAAGTTTAGCTGAAAAATATGAAATTACAGAAGTTAGGACTTTTGATAAAGGAAAAAAAGCAGAATTTTTCAGTATTATCGGCCAATTTTATGGAACTGATACAAAATTGGATTTAGGCCTAAGTTCATATAGAGCTATGGCATCTGGAATGTCCAGCTCTCCTGAAGTAATTGAAGCGGCTGTGGATTTGATTGATGCAGTTCAAAAAAGAGCTCAAGAAGTGATTCCCGACTGCGTAAAAAGATATGACATTAAAAGAAATAACGAAGAATATAATGAAATTCTTGCTCAGCATCTTCAGTACGATAAATTATATTTCGAAGACGGACTTCAGCTAGCTCTTCTCTCTGATGGAATAAATTTTGGAGAAATATCAAGCAGTGAAACCGTTGGTCAGGCAAAAGATCTGACAATGATTTATTTGATCTTAAAAATCTTAAAACGTAGAGACAAAACTACACATGCCCATGCTCGCTATTTAAGTAATATTATTGATTTAGCTACACAAGGATCAATTGATCTTAATATAAATATAAATTTTGCACCTTTTGTCCCATATTTTCAAACAATCTTCGGTTCGCTGGCCAACAAAGTAAAGAGGGATATCGCAGATGATATAGCTCTTGCTGGTGGATTAAGTGATTTGAATGATGACCCAGATATGATTGAAAAAATTCATAATATGGAATGGTGGGAATTTGGAATAGAAGCGGGTAAAAGCGGTGTTGGTGGAGGTATACAAATACCGAAAGAACTTGGTATGACTTTGTATAAAAACTTTGGTGATGTTATGGATTCTGAAACCGATGCGATTGACATTGGTAAGATGGTAAAGGCCCTTGGTGGAACAATAATATACTCTCAAAAAGATGGTCAAAATCTGGGTTTAATTTACTTAGCTGGAAAATATTATTTTGCTAAACCTGTAAATATTTTATGGGACACATTTGAGGCTGGAGTTACTCATGGCGCAGCTACTTCTGTAAAAACTTATATAGTTGGTACAGCGCCTTTTATTGTATTTGGTGGTGCATGGGGTGGAGCTGCAGCTGCGTTAAAGAGCGGGATAGCTATGGATGGTATAAGTATTTTAAGGGGAACTCTTAAGGG
>JAHIYT010000094.1 GCA_018814945.1 Patescibacteria group bacterium | reverse complement strand
CAATTTACAAAAATTTTAAAAATTTAAAATTGTAAATTAAAAATTAAACAATGTATTTCAATTTCCTTAGATATTATCGGCATTATTACAGCTTCTGTTGCTAATAATCAAAAAAGATTCCTACGAATCTTACTTTTAATGTAATATCTAACTAACTAAAAAATGCATACAAATAATTCCTTAATCGAACCTATCATGATCATAGTAATGGATAAAAACGCCACCAAAGAGATGGTGGATCACGTGATCCAAATTGTAAAAGACCACGACCTAATACCAGAGCCATCATATGGTACAACTCGTATCGTTATAGGTGTTCTGGGTGATAGGAGTAAGCTGAGAGAAGGCAACATTGCTCGTTTACCGGGAGTAAAAGAGATCTTACTAGTCAGCAAGCCTTATAAGCGTGTAAGTCGCGAATTTCAGTCGGAAAGTACTTTGGTTAAAATAAATGATGATGTAATTTTTGGAGACAACAAACCTGTAATTATTGCCGGCCCTTGTGGGGTGGAATCTAAAGAGCAAATTCGTACAATTGCAAAAGGTGTAAAAGAACTAGGCGCTGATATGCTACGCGGAGGAGCGTTTAAGCCACGCACTTCCCCATATTCCTTCCAAGGTATGGGTGCAGATGGATTAAAATTACTAAAAGAAGTTGGAGATGAATTTGGTTTACCAATTGTATCTGAATGTGTATCCACTGAGGATCTAGGCGTGTTTGAGAAATATGCTGACATGATTCAAATTGGTGCAAGAAACATGCAAAATTTCGATCTTATTACAAAAGTTGCACGTCTCGGCAAACCAGTTCTCCTCAAACGTGGAATGTCTGCAACTGTAGACGAATTTATGTTTGCTGCAGAATATATTCTGAACGAGGGAAATAAAAATCTAGTTCTTTGTGAACGTGGTATTCGCACATTCGAACAGTCAACTCGTAATATTCTCGACCTCAATTCAATGGCTTTAATAAAGCAAGTTTCCCATCTTCCAATCATTGTTGATCCAAGTCATGCAGCTGGTCGCTACGATCTTGTTACACCACTCGCACGTGCAGGTCTTGCTGCTGGAGCGGATGGAATTATCGTCGAGGTTCACAATAAACCAGATGAGGCATTAAGTGACGGAAAGCAATCTCTTACACTTGAATCTTTCGCAGAATTTATGAAAGACGCACCAAAGTATCATCATTACCATGGTTAATCCAATGGCTAATCCATGGCAGATTCAATAGCCGCCCGCCGTAGGCGGGGATAAGCAATTGGATTAGCAACAGGATTAACAATCGGAAAATAATATGGACAAAATTAATTTAAATACACCGGCAGGCAATTCATCAATCATTTTCCAAGAAGACGGACTTCAAGCTGTTAAAAAATGGATTGATGACAAATACCCTAGCTCCCGAATTGTGATAATTACAGACACAAATGTCGGAGCAATCTACCAAACTCAGCTCGCAAACACCTTCTCTGGTGCACTCGCTCTCAGTGTACAAGCAGGTGAAAATACCAAACGTCTTGCTTCCGTTAAACAGCTCGCTACAGAACTCATCAATGACGAAATAACTAGGTCCGACATCATAATCGGAGTAGGAGGAGGAATGGTTACAGATCTCGCTGGATTTATTGCATCAATTTATATGCGAGGTATTACATTTATCGCAATCCCCACATCTCTCCTTGCTATGGTAGATGCGGCGATTGGTGGTAAAACAGGCGTGAATTTGGAGGCAAAAAATATTCTCGGCACATTTTATCCAGCAGAATTAATTCTCCTTGATCCATTATTTCTAAATTCTCTCCCCGACCGCGAATTTAAGAACGGGCTAGCAGAAGTTATCAAATATGCAGCCACTCTCGATTCATCCCTCGTAGAAGATTTAATGAAAGATGAAGTAGAACTTCTTACCATTCTCCAAAAGTCTGCTCAGGCAAAAACAAAGATCGTAAATGATGATTTTAAGGAGTCCGGACTCCGAAAGGTTCTTAACTTTGGTCACACTTTTGGTCATGCAATTGAATCCATCTCCGAGTACCAACTCCTACACGGAGAAGCGGTCGCAATTGGCATGATATATGCCAACAAAGTGGCTCAAAACCTCAATAAACAAGCACCAGAGGTAGGTGATAAAATTAAGGAATTACTAGATAAATACCACCTTCCAACCGAAATTCCATCAGGTTTCAGAGTTGAAGACTTAGTCGAATTTATCAAAAAGGATAAAAAGAGATCCGGTGACAAAATCACATTCGTCATCGCTCCAGAAATGGGGAAATATGAGATGGTAGAATTAAGTGCGGAGGAGTTAATCAAACTTATTCAATAATTTACAATTTACAGTTTTAAATTTTCAAACGGGCAAATTGGTGGTAAGATAAACTCCAAAATATTTTTTGTATTTTAGTGAATAATATGTATTAAGATGAGTAATTATGATTTAGAAAAACGCACTTTAGAGTTTAGTGTCAAATTAATTAAAACATTAAAACAGCTCCCAAAAGACTTATATAATTATAAATTAACTGGTCAGCTTATTAGCTCTGGGACAAGTATTGGAGCCAATTATATGGAGGCCAATGGTGCAGAGTCGAGAAAAGATTTCGTACACAAAATTAGAATATCTTTAAAGGAATCAAAAGAAACAAGATACTGGTTAGACATTTTAATAAGAATAAACCACCATCTAAAAGACGTTTTATATGATTTACGGAAAGAAGCCAATGAATTTGTGTTAATCTTTGGTAAAATTACCTCGAACAGTAAATAGGTTTGTAAATTGTAAATTTAAAATTGTAAATTGAATAAAGTATTAATCGCCACTCACAACTTCGGAAAATTTAAAGAATTAATGGAAGTCTTAGAAGATCTCCCATTTAAATTTGTCTCTCTAAACGACGAAAAGATAAAAGAAGACGTCGAAGAAAATGGTGATACATATGAAGCAAATGCAATTATCAAAGCCGAATTTTTTGGTCGACTAGCCGGCCTACCAACAATTGCAGATGACTCTGGAATACACATCGACGCTCTTAATGGTGAATTGGGTGTAAAAACTAGACGTTGGGGTGCTGGCGAAAAAGCAAACGATAAAGAGTGGCTCGATTTTTTCCTTACCCGAATGAGTTACGAACACATAAGACGGGCAGAATTTGTGTCCGTTGTTGCCTTTTATAGACCTGGTGAAGAAACAGTCACTTTTAGAGGTGAGTGTGTTGGAACAATTCTTGCTGAACCACAAGTGGAATTAGAACCTGGCATCCCGCTCTCCGCCGTTTTTTTGCCAGTTGGAAAAAACAAAGTTTTCTCCGCACTTACGAAGCATGAAAAAAACGACATTTCACATCGTGGAAAGGCAATTAAACTATGTCATGACTATCTACTAAAACATTTTTCTTAGATGGATGAAATGGATCAAATTATGGAGGAAT
>JAHIYT010000093.1 GCA_018814945.1 Patescibacteria group bacterium | reverse complement strand
TTATTAAAGAAAAGAGGGAGGGATTGATAACTTCTGTTTTTTCTTTCCGGAGTTGCTATGTAATGTAATGCTAAAGCAGGTAAATAACCGGGGTGAATAATATTATCTGCATCAATGGTTGTAACAATCACATTAGAAGGGTCGATTCCAAGGTCGGTTATTTTTTTTGCTAACCGTCTACCGGAAAAATGAATATTTGCTCCTTTCCCAATAACTTCATCCGGTAAATCTGCAGGATGTTCAAATGACCAAAAGTGGCCGAACTTATTACCAAACTCTTCTTTCAAAATCTCTGCGTTCTTTATTCCCCTGGTGTGATCCCTCTCTTCCGTTGCCAAAACTACCATTATTTTTTTCAAATCATAATCAGCATCAGCAATGGCCTGAAAAGAATGACGCAAAATTTCAATATCTTCCTTATAGGTTGGAACAACTATTAAATGATGAATGTCGTCGACTGTTTTTCTATAATTCAACGGCATTTTTTGATACTGTGAGTGCAATTTTTCTAAAATGTTTTGTGCTTCTGGTAACGCACGCTTTCTAATCGACGTAAAATCTGTGTGATTGAATGAATTTAAATATTTAAGCCAATCTACGGTCATATATCTTTTGGCTGTAAAATATCCTTTTAATAAAAAGAAAGAAAAACCCCATGACCTGATAAGCCAAATCACTGTATAGAATAAAATAAATACTGCTACGGCGTTGGGAAGGTAAAACCCTAAAACTATAGGCAAAATTAATGTAAGCCACACGGATAACCCTGGGATGATTTCCCATGCTCTTTTCACAACAATTAAAAATTACGAATTACGAATTAAAAATTTAAATCACTACTTGATGAACTACTTGGGTTTGGGGTTGAGACTGGCGTAGAATATGGACTCCCTGCATTATTTGATGGTCCAATTAGGAAAAGCAAATATATTGAGAATATAATTACGGCTAGCGATAGAGCTCCAAAAACACCAACTACAAGTTTAAATCTAGGGCTTAGATAACCAAATTTTATTGCGTGTCTTAAAATCAGGCTGCTTACGGCCAGAAAAATGATTAGAAGGAGAATATATGTGATTACTATTGCTGTCATATTTTGCTTTTATATCAGTGTATATTTTAACACAACTTAATTGACTTTGTTAAGTGCTAAGAGTAGAATTCCGGTTGAAGAAAGCGTTTGATTTTAGGACAAGTTTTAAAGAGATGTAACGCGAAGGGAATGGTGGTCTAGACTGTGAGCCACCTGCATTACAACTTTAAAATACCACCTAAAAAAGTTTTCTAACAATTAAAGAGAGCCCGCCTGAGGCGGGAATCGGGGTGGAACCGTCCCGCTTAGCGGGATCCCCGACAAATATTTTTTTGTCGGTATTTTTTAATTTAACTATCATATGCCATCCAAAAAAGAACTCCCAATTGAAACAAAGCGTCATTCACTTGCGCATATTATGGCTCAAGCAGTGCTTGAAATGTTCCCGGAAGCAAAACTTGCAATAGGTCCGGATATAGATAATGGATTTTATTATGACTTCGAACTTCCAAGGACTTTAATTCCAGAGGATCTCCCAATCATTGAGAAGAAAATGAAACATATTATTAAGCAGAACCAAAAGTTTGAGCGATATGAGGAGCCTATTGATGAGTCTATGAAGTTTTTTAAGAAAACTAAGCAGGATTATAAAGAGGAGCTCGCTGCTGATTTAAAGAAAGAAGGAGAAAAGAAGCTTAGTTTTTACAAAAATGGTCCTTTTGTAGACATGTGTAGGGGGCCACACGTGGAAATGACCGGCCAAATCAATGTTGGGACATTTACACTTCATAAAATTGCTGGTGCATATTGGCGTGGTGATGAAAAGCGCTCAATGCTTCAGCGTATTTATGGTCTTGCATTTGATACGAAAGAAGAGCTTGATGAATACTTGAAAATGATGAAGGAGGCGGAGAAGCGTGATCACAGAAAACTTGGAAAAGAACTTGAGCTATTTGCTTTTAGTGAAAACGTTGGTCCAGGCCTTCCACTTTGGCTTCCTAAAGGAACAGTGATTTGTGATGAGCTTGAGAAATTAGCAGGAGAAAAGGAACGTGAGGCTGGTTATGTGAAGGTAAAAACTCCTCATATAACAAAAGGTAAATTATTTGAAATGTCTGGGCACTTGCCACTCTACGCAGACAGTATGTACCCACCAATGAAATTAGATGGTGAAGATGATTATTATGTAAAACCGATGAATTGCCCACATCATCATATGTGTTATGCCGCTCATCCAAAAAGTTATCGTGAGCTTCCATTGCGTTATGCTGAATATGGAATGTGTTATAGATACGAGGATTCTGGTGCACTATTTGGTTTAATGCGCGTTCGTAGCTTGCTTATGAATGATGCTCATATTTACTGTACTGAAAAGCAATTTGAAGAAGAATTTTTGGCTGTGCTTAATTTATATCTCAATTACTACAAGATCCTTGGAATCGATAAATATGAAATGACTCTTTCACTTCATAGCCCGGAAAAACTTGGAAAGAAATATGTAAATGAACCAGAACTTTGGAAGAAATCTGAAGATATGGTACGTAAGGCCATGAAAAAGGCTAAGGTTCCATTCACCGAAGTCGAAGACGAGGCTGCTTTTTATGGTCCTAAGATAGATGTTCAGATCTGGAGTGCTATTGGTCGTGAGTTTACAATTGCTACAAATCAAATCGACTTTGCTGTTCCTGGTAGAATGGGGCTTACTTATATCGACGAAAAAGGAAATGAAAAAACACCTCTTTGTATACATCGTGCACCATTAAGTACTCACGAACGTATGATAGGCTTTTTGATTGAACATTACGCTGGAGCTTTCCCAACTTGGCTTGCACCTGTTCAGGTAATGCTTATACCAGTTGCTGACGTTCACGAGAAATACGCGGAAGAACTTAAGCAGAAAATGTTTGATGCAGGCATTCGAGTAGAACTAATGACCGCTGATGAAACTCTTGGTAAACGTATTCGCGAATCTGAGAAGAAAAAAATTCCTTATATGTTGGTAATGGGAGATAAGGAAGTGAAAGATAAAAGCGTTACAGTTCGTGATTATAAGACAAAAGAGCAAAATGCTATGAAGGTGGACAAGTTCCTCGGAAAACTTCTTAAGGAAATTAAGGAAAGAAGTCTTTAATTAATTTACAATTTTAAATTTTAAATTTA
>JAHIYT010000092.1 GCA_018814945.1 Patescibacteria group bacterium | reverse complement strand
TTGCAAAATGGTTCACACCAAATGGAACCAACATAAGCGAAGTTGGAATAGTACCAGATATTATTGTTGAAAGAACTATCGAGGACTTTGAAAACGGCGACGACCCACAATTAGAAGCCGCACTTGAATATCTTAAAACCTTAGACTAATAAACTTAAGGACTGAAGAACATTGTTTATCAGTCTTTCAGTTTATTAGTTTTTCAGCTACTCAGAACGATATAATCACCAAGGTTAACTCCATATTTCTCAACAAATCCACTCTGTAACTCTAAAACATATTTAATTGGTCCTAGTGGAGAATAATGAAGACAAGTATCATCAGAACCCTCACAAGGTGGCACGTTCTTTTCTATGTGCTTAATTTTCTCATCAGCTCCAATGAATAGTATATCAAGTGAAATTTCCATATTCTTCATCCAATAAGACGGTATAACTTCAGACTCGTACACAAATAACATTCCCTCATCCTCCATCAAGTTCTCTCGACCCATCAGTCCCCTTTCTTGATCTTCTTTAGCCTCCGCAACCTCAACTAATAAATTATAAGTGCTATCGGATGTTTGGATCTGAATAGCTTGTTTTGGTAAAGTGTTATCCATATTAAAAAAAATTACTGTTGCCACTATTAGAAATATTGATGAAAGTATTCTAAGCATAATTGGACAATTGAGAATTAAAAATTCATTGGAAATTGGAAATTGGAAATTGGAAATTGGTCACTCTTCGTAAGAAGCAGTATACCATCATCGGAATCTATCGGAAGTAAAACCTTATCAAAGCCCTCAATTGATTCGACTGCATCGGAAAAGGATTTAGTTTTTTCTGGGAATTTAATCATATCATCAAACACGACAACAGCCTTAGCGGATAATCGAGACTGGATTGCATTCCAAAAATCCAAATATTTCCTCTTCTCACCATCTACAAAGACAAAATCAAACATTAAATCTTGTGGAAATTTAGAGACAGCTTTGATTGCATCATCAAAAGTAAAATCGACATAATCTTGGAGTCCGGACTCCATAAGATTATTTTTAGCCTCCGCCATGCTAGGTATACTGTGATCTATTGCATACACTTTAGCACCAACTGATTTTGCCGCCTCAGCCATCCAAATTGTGGAATAGCCATTTGCACAACCAATTTCGAGTATATTTTTTGGAAATTTAGTTTTTATTAAATTATTCAAAAACTCTCCACCTGCCTCAGTGACATTCGGAATATTATTTTTAATTCCATATTCTTTTAATTCCTTGAGGTAATGAAGTATTTTTTGATCCATAATCACAATATGTCACTCCGAGCCCGCTCGAGGAGTCTACGAATTACTAGTAATCTGAATCTCGTAGATCTCTCCACGGAGCTTGCCCTGAGGCACTCGAACGAGGTCGAGATGACATATGGAATTTAGTAAATAGAAATTACTTAAGTAATTTATTTAACTCTTCCTTAAACTCATCTACATCTTTAAAGCTCCTATAAACACTGGCAAAACGAATATAAGCGATGTGATCTAGTTTTTTCAATGCGTCGGTCAGATCATTGCCAATAGTCTGACTGCTAACCATCTTTTTATTAGCTGCCCACTTCTCCTCCAGTTCATTTATTATATTATCGATTTGGGTTTTTGTTACAGGACGCTTGCCACAAGCAATAAAAATTCCATTTTCCAATTTAGTACGATTGTATGGTTCAAAAGTTCCATCTTTTTTCTTCACAGTTAATCCACTCATTTCTGCACGCTCAAAAGTTGTGAACCTGCGACCGCATTTTTCACACTCACGACGTCTGCGTATAACCTTGCCCTGCTCAGTTACACGTGAGTCTATTACTTTTGTATCCTCTGCTTTGCATTTTGGACATTGCATAATTTCAGTTGCTTATCCGATGGCTTATCCAGTTGCCTATCCGGTTGCAGCTCCGCTTTAGCGGGGGATTGGCCACTGGATTAGCAATTGGCTCAGTTATTGGTTATATTTATTAAATTGATTTATAGCATACCTATCTGTCATTCCTGCCACATAATCTTTTACAACTACATGTTTTTCTTCTTCATCTATTCTCTGTTGATAATCCTCAGGCATATCAGTGGGGTTATCATAATAATGATTAAACAAGAAGGTTACAACCTCTCTGCCTTGCTTGTTATACTCACTCACCTGAGGATATTTGTAGAATTTATCCATAAGGAAATTACCAAGCTCAGAAACCACACCTTTCATTTTATCTGAAAATTTAGCAAGAACATCAGAATGTTTATATACATCTTCAGGTGAATTGATGTTATTTGCAGTAATATTTGCATCTGTAGTCTCTACCAGATCATCTATCATCAATTGTATAAGCTGATTTTTAATATTTCTAGCCACAACCTTCTTCCCCTCTCTCAAGCTTCCCTTAGCAAGCTTCCAAATTGAAAGAGATTCTAGTTCATCCTCCGTAAAAGCCCCCGCACGAATTCCATCACCAAGATCATGAAATTTATAAGCAATTTCATCTGCAATATTAACCACTTGAGCTTCTAACGAAGGCATTAAATCGTTTTGAGATTGTGGATTATCAAAATCTGTTCTGTGTTTATCTAAACCATCTCTCACAGCCTGGGTTAAATTAAGATTTTCCAGCTTCCTAACCACCCATAGGCTTTGCTCATTATGTTCGAACTTTGAATCAAAACGATTCTGCATTATTTCATTTAGAGCCTTCTCACCTTCGTGGCCAAAGCATGTGTGTCCAAGATCATGGGCAAGTGCTATGGCCTCCGCCAAATCTTCGTTAAGACCAAGCCTTCTGCAAACATCTCTAGAAATATTAGCTACATATTCCGTATGTAGTAATCTATTCTTAAAATGATCACCATGACCTGCTAGTACAACTTGAGTTTTTCCTCCAAGTCGATCAAAGCTTAAGCAAAATTTAACGCGATCCCTATCGTGCTGAAAAGGCGTTCTGCCATCTGTGGTAGCTTCTTCTACTTCTCTTTTAATAGCCATTGCATCATCACTTTTAACAGCGTAAGGCGCAAGCGTTTGTTCTTCTAATTGTTCAAATTCTTTTCGTCCTCTTATCATTTGTTTGAATTTACATTAATACCACTTGCGAACTCAACAGTCCTAGTTGGGAATGCAATTGTAATATCAGCTTTATCAAAAGCTGCTTTAAGATCTCTAATAAATTCATGCTTCATTAAATGGTGATTTACATATTTATCAGCCTGAAGTATTACCTTAAAGTTAATATTTGAGTCGCCAAATTCATAATAACGAAATAATGGTTCAAAATCTGGCACACCATGCTTCTTTTTGCTTTGAGTTTTATTCGCAACTTCCAATACAATTTTTTCGACTTTTTTTAAATCACTTCCATATCCAACTCCACAATAAACCATAAAACTGCTGGCATTTTTTGGTTCCTCAAAATTCGTAATATTACTATCCGCCATCTTGGAATTCGGGATTTTCACCAAGCTGTTATTCCACAAGCGAATAGTTGTATTTCTCCATTCAACCGCAACAACATAGCCCCTAAGCCCCTGATCCACTTCAATATAATCTCCCGGTTGCAAGAATCCATCTGCAGCCAAATAAAGACCAGAAAAATAATTAGAAAGTGTTGGTTGTAAAGCGAGGCCCACTGCCAAACCTCCAATACCCAAACTGGCAACAAGTGGACTAATTGATATACCTACTGCCTGCAAGATAAAAATTAATGCCAAAAAATATATCAAAGCATTGAAGATCTTCTGCATTGTAATGACAAACCCAATCTGCTTCTTCTTTTTGTTCTTTCCATTAGAAGCCCACATGAAAAATACGCGACTTATTCTTACTGAAACAATAAGAAGTATTAATATAAAACCTATTTGTGTGACGGTTTTTATAATTGAGAGATATTCAGTGAAAAATGACAAAGAAGACAGGGCTAAATATAAGCCGCCAAGAACTACACCCCAATAAACAGGTTTCTTACCCATTCTGATTAATTCATCATCAAAGGAAGTATTTGTCTTTGAAGCTAATTTTTCAAAAACTGCAGTAAATATTAATGTAACTAATTGAGCGGCAACAAAGGTGCCTATAATAAAAAGTAGAAAATTGGCTATGGATTCATTTTCAAAATAGAAATTGTACACACTTTCCATAATATAATTTATTAGCAAAAATAGCGTACTTAAGGTAACATAATTGATGTATTTGGACAATTAGTTATTAGTCTAACTACAAACATATTTAAAAGAACACAGCACGCAAAAAACAGGAAATAGCAGAATTCTGAATCCTGTGTCCTGTGTGCTGAATGCTGAAAAAAACATGCACAAATTAGAATTTAGAAGACAATTAATTCATTTATTATACGGACCAATTTTAGTCCTACTACATTATTATCAAATTATTAATAATAGTATAATTTTAGGAATGATTATTGGTGGAGCTGTAGCGTCTTTTTTAATTAAACGTGAAAGGCTATCCATCGTTGCAAAGGTACTTTCATTTTTCGAAAGAGACCATCATATGCAGAATTTTCCTGGAAGAGGGATATTATTTTTCACAATCGGTGCATTTTTATGCCTAATATTATTTG
>JAHIYT010000091.1 GCA_018814945.1 Patescibacteria group bacterium | reverse complement strand
TGTTTCTTTTCTAATATTTTTTTAAGATTTTCTCCTTCTTCTTTTACATGTTTTTTTCCAGCCGCAATCATAGTATCCAAATTTTTCTTATCCGGGTGATGAAAAATAGATGCTAATTTACGCATAAATTTTTCAGCTCTTACATAACTTACCGCAGTAAAAACAGACTTTGAACCTTTGGACTCAATTAGCCATTCAAATCTAGGGAAAACTATCGATATAGGGAAAGCATTTTTGAATACAATCTTTCTGTTTGGAATGACCTCCCCGACTATTCCTCCGCCTTTTTTCAGCTCACCTAATATATATTCTCCAGCAAACCAATGAGAACCGGTTTCCATTGGCTTTCCTTTGGTCCACTTGAATGAAACATGGTCTTTGGGATGCCACGCTTTGTAATTCTTCTCAAGATTGTAGAAAAAATTCCAGATTGTTTCAGGCGTTACTTTTATTTCTATTGTGTCTTTTAAGACTAATGTTTTGAATAAATTCATATAATTCGTATTAATTTTTTATTATCTTGTGCTATCATCAAATATTTGTAAAATTGGTTCTTTTATTTTGAGAATTGATTCCTGATCAACACTGTTTTCATTAAAACATATTGAAAAATGAAGTTCATTGTTGATTGTTAGAACACTTATAAATTTTTCCATTGCCTCAGAAACTGCCATTGGACCGAATAAGGTTTTTAATTTAAGCTTTCCTGAATTATCATCTGTTTTTATTAGCCCTAAATTTGTAATGGTAAATGTTGCATAATTTTTATACATTCCCGCTTTCTTTATTATTTTTTTAGCTATCTTATCTTCTCTTTGTCCGAATAAATTCAGCATAACCACATCTAACAAGTTTGAGCTAAACAGATCCACTATTTGATTTTTTAAAATATCTTTTTTTAAAAGTCGCTCAATCTTTTTATGGAATATTTGCCCGTTTTTCCAGAAAGTTTTTTTCTCGTTATATTTTAGATAGGGTTTCAAGGTTGAAACAAAATAACCCAAGCTTTCACCGGGTTGATCTTTAAGATAAGTTCTTAGATTATCGGTAATTATAACTTTGCCTGAATTGTCTTTTTTTCCAAATACTTGATTGTCTGTATACAAGAAAGCAGTAACCAGCCCTGTATTAACTGAAACATTATTTTGTTTGCATTGCGAAATAATATTTGCTGTTTCTTCTTTTGAGAATTTAAATTGGATAATTTGAGGCTTATATTCCTTCCAATAATCAGTATGCAGCTTCTGAGATAATTGATTTGAAAAACTAATGGTCTCTTTACTCAGTTTTTTGTTCATTAAGCCAATGAAGAATTTGGAAATTGGATTGGCCACCCTTTGCGGGATATTTTCTAGTTCAAGAAAAACAGGTTTTTTTCGTTCAATCTTTATACTCTCTCCAGATAAAATTTTCGCTATATCTTTAAAAAGATAAACAAGAGACATTCCATCGCAAATAGCATGATGACAGTTTATTATCAGGGTTGTTTCCTCTTGGTTTAGCAGGGTAAATCTAATTAAAGGGCCTTTTTCAAGGTCAAAACGATGCTTAAGTTCATTTGTGAGTATTTTGTTTATGTCTTTGAATTCTGACGTGTTAATTTCAGGTGATAATTCTTTATCAATGACATAGTATGCCTTGTTTCCTTTTTCAGTTTCAATATGGCAATTCAGAAGTTGGTGTTTATCAGCTAACAAAAGAACTGCTTTTTCTAAGGCATCTTTTAAAATAGTGGTTTCAAACATACCATACATCACTACATTTGCATGGGTTGATCTTATTAGAAACCTTGGGCCGCCTTTGATTTCTTTTTTAAACATAATTTTCCGTTAGAAAAATATTGTTTGAATTGTGTATAACGTTCGGCGTATAACCGAAGTTGGCTGGTGTTATAATATGCCCCGTAGGGGCTAAACACCAGTAAATTTGGACGATATAGCTTTTGCTATACTCGTCCATTACGTTAGTAATAAGTTGAAGCAAAAGCTATGAGTTGGGTATACGCCTGTTAGGTGATGTTGAAAAAACTTACTTGGAAGATGCTTGAGGTAGTATATATTTATAAGTCACTTGTTTCATCGAAGAATTGAGTGAAATAGTCCCTTTTTTGCTGCAATATGTTCTTCAAGTCTTGTATCTCTTCTTTGTTTAGATGGATACCACCCGGTATGATGGCATCTCGTTCAATATTTTGGAGAGTGTAGTCAATTTGCGTTACTACTTCATGAAGAGCCCTTACAACTTCATCTTCAAGCCTCTTACTTTCTATATTGTCTCCTCGCCTTGCATCAGTCAATTTTGCATGAGCGGGATTTGGGGCGTGTTTTACAACGAAGTCCAATTCTTTTTCAAGTCCTGTGGCACCGTCAGTAACAATTGCTTGTCCAGCGAGGGGTAATATTGCTTTTCCAAGCTCTAAAGCATTCTTATCGATTTCAGATTTATTCATAATTAATTATTTTATACGTAAATTGTAACATATATTTCAATATATGTCAATAGTTGTAATTGGGTTTTTGCTATTTCACATAACGTTTGCGGTATATGCGAACGTTGACTGGTTGTATAATATACCGCGAAGCGGTTAACAACCAATAAATTTGGGAGAGTGATCTTTGATCTCTCGACCAAAGTCATAGAATAGGGAAGAAGAGGTCAAAGGTCACGAACCGTATAAACTGCTGTTAGGTGATGTGGCCGTCTATAATTAGAATTTTGGCACTTTTAAATATTGGATGAGATTGACAGATTTTAGTTTTATATGTACAATATCAAGCCATAAGTTTGGCTTCTTTTTTAAAGTGAGCTACTTCTGATCTTTTAAACTACTTGTAATAAACAACCGAGCTCCCATGGCTTTGGGTCAAATATAAGGAGAGAAAATGTATGAGTCACATATTTCTGCGAGAGTGTGTATAGAGCATAATGCGGATTGTACGACAATTCGAATTTACGACTTAGATATTTACTTAGGTAGCGAACGGAAGGATATTTGGTTTGAGGTAGTCGATGACGATACAAAGGCAGTTGTTTTCTGTGAGGTTATACTTACGAAAGTTCGATCTGAAGAGTTTGAACCATTAGCTCCAATTGTCATTGAAAACAAATCAAAGTCTCCTTACAGAAATATAATTTGGCGATTTATCCCAAGGGAGGGCAAGTAGTTCAATCTATGTTGAGACAATCCATCGTCCTGATGCGATTTCTGTCTCTAGAAAATCTCGCCCTGATTTCTATATCGGGGCTTTTTCACATACCTCAAAAGTGTCAAAATCTACCACTATTAATAAGGCCATTTCACCTAACTAGTTTCTATCAGCAGTTAATTGCCGATATCTATCTGATTTGGGGGTTTATAGGTAATTAATTGCGGATAGAAAGGGAGGATGGGTGGGTGTCCAAATGTTGTAGGAAATTTTTACTTGCTTTGAGAGAGGATATTAGTTAAAATCACCATCCAATACGTAGTTGCCAACCCGAACCAATAGTATTTTAACCCAATAGTAGCATGAATGAAAGTTTGTTAATGGCTGTAAAAAATGAATTACGGCTGAGGAATTATAGTCCTAAAACTATAAAGAGTTATTTGGCGTGTCTAAATGAATATTTCTCTCTTAAACATTATGATTATAAGGTGCCTGATGTTGAGCATATTAAACGTTTTCTTTTGGAAAAAGAGGAAAAAGGCTATGCGTCACAGACTATAAATGTGTATTTGAATGCTATTAAATTTTATTTTTACCAGATTGCAAAATGGAGAGGGAATATTGATATCCGTTTTGCTAAAAAATCCAAAAAACTGCCGGTTATTTTATCGCGGGAGGAAATTGCCAGTGTCATTGATGCTATAAACAACAGGAAGCATAAACTTTTGATAGCTTTGGCTTATTCGGCAGGGCTTAGGGTAAGTGAGGCTGTAAGCTTAAAGGTAAAAGATGTGAATTTGGCTGAACTTACTTTGCATATTAAAGAGGCGAAGGGTAAAAAGGATCGCATTACACTTATTTCAGAAAAATTATGTAATGATTTAAGGGCGCAGATGAATGGAAAGGGTATAAATGATTATGTGTTTGATAGCCAAAGGGGCGGTAAGCTGGCCACACGAACAGCTGGTAAAATATTTGAAGATGCTATGAAAAAGGTTGGTATTATGAAAAATGCGACATTTCATTCGCTTCGCCATAGTTTTGCTACGCATTTGCTGGAAAATGGTACGGATGTTAGGTATGTACAATCTTTACTTGGGCATTCTAGTATTACAACTACTCAACTTTATACAAAAGTGACCAGTTTGGGACTGAAAGGGATTAAGAGTCCTTTGTAATTTGATTATTTAATTATTTTTCTGAATCTTCGGAATCCTGCTTAATCCATAACAAGATTATTTGCCCACGATAAGTGGTAGCATATTTTTTTCCGCTTTCAATAACCCCCCTTAAATCGGCATCGTATCTTCTAGACTCTTTTTTATCGTTATGTCTGTATGTCCCGGCAACGTTAAAATTGCCTGAAGCAAGACCTTGCTCTATTTCAGACTCAGGGGCAATTTCATCTGGCTTAGGTATTTTTGGTCTTCTCATAATTAATAATTTATTTAAATAGGGGGTTATTTTACCATATATTCATATTTTATTAACAACTAATGTTAGCCAGTCAATTCAATTTTATTTTATTCTATTTATGTTAAAATGGTTTCAAATAAAACTTAAAACAAAAATTACCATGTCCAAGTTGGGAACAACAGAAGTCTTACTTAACGAAAAAAAGCTTTATAAGCCTAGCGCTAAGATTCTTAAAAATGCCAAAGTTAAACAGTGGAAGGCGGTCCAGGCTAAAGCCAAAAAAGATCCCCTTAAGTTTTGGGATGATTCGGCGAAGGAATTGGAGTGGTACGCACCATGGAAGCAGACATTTGACGATAGCAATGCTCCGTTTTTTAAATGGTTTGTTGGCGGTAAATGTAATATCGCCCACAATTGTTTGGATAGGTGGATAGGAACTCCTGTTGAAAATAAGACTGCGATAATTTGGGAAAGTGACGCGGGAAATAAAAGAAAGATGACTTATAAGGAATTGAATAGGGCTGTGTGCAAATTCGCGAATGGGCTGAAATTCTTGAAAGTTAAAAAGGGTGATAGAGTTGCGATTTATTTACAAAATATTCCAGAAACTGCTATCGCGATGCTTGCATGTGCAAAAATTGGTGCGGTGCACAGCGTTGTTTACGCGGGTTTTTCGGCCAATGCACTTCGTGAGAGAATTGATGACCAGAGAGCTAAGATTTTGATCACATCAGATGTTGGACATCGCCGTGGAAAGGTTATTGCAATGAAGGAACTTTGTGATAAGGCTATAAGTGGTAGCCAGTCCATTCAGCATGTGATTGTTGTGCGTCAGGATGGAGGGCATGTGCCTATGAAAATAAATAGAGATATTTTTTATGATGCACTTACTGATACACAGCCTTCTACTTGTCCAACCGAGGTAATGGATAGTGAAGATCCTTTATTTATTTTGTACACATCCGGCACTACCGCAAAGCCAAAGGGTGTCGTGCATGTACATGGATACATGGTTGGAGTGCATAAAACTTTCCAATGGGTTATGGATATTCGGGGTGATGAAACTTATTGGTGTACTGCTGATCCGGGATGGATTACAGGGCATAGTTATATTGTTTACGCACCTTTTATGTCCGGTATTACAACTGTGATGTTTGAAGGTGTGCCGGATTTTCCTAAACCGGATAGAATTTGGAAGATGATTGAAAAGTATGAGGTCAATATTTTATATACTGCACCAACACTTGTTCGTGCGCTTATGAGTTATGGTGAAAAGTGGCCGGATAAATATAAATTAAAATCTCTTAGATTACTTGGTTCGGTTGGTGAACCTATTAATCCGGAGGCTTGGCGCTGGTATTACAAACATGTTGGTAAGGGTAAGTGTCAGATTATGGATACATGGTGGCAAACGGAAACTGGTATGTTTATGATTACGCCACTTCCTTCAATGCCTCTTAAGGCGGGTAGTGCAACATTACCTTTTCCCGGAATAGAAGCGGCTGTTGTGGATGAGAATGGTAAAAAAGTTCCTGTTGGAAAAGGTGGCTTTCTTGTGATCAAAACACCATGGCCGTCTATGCTTAGAACTTTGTTCAACAATCCGGAAAGGTATGTGGATACTTATTGGAATAAAATTCCTGGTTACTACCTTACGGGTGATATGGCTCACGTGGATAAAGACGGATATTTCTGGATACAAGGTCGATCGGATGACGTTATTAAAATTGCAGGGCACAGAATTGGTAATGCAGAGATTGAAAGTGCAATTGTTTCACATAAATCTGTTGCAGAGGCTGGTGTAATCGGTAAGCCACATCCTATTAAAGGTCAATGTGCAAAGGCATTTGTAATTCTTAATCGCGGTGTTAATCCAAATGACAAACTTGTTAATGAAATCAAAAGAACTATTCGTAGCAAGCTAGGTCCTATTGCAGTTGTGGACGAGATTGAGTTTGTAGAAAAACTACCTAAGACTCGCTCTGGTAAAATTATGCGTCGCGTTTTAAAGGCTCAGGAATTGGGAGAGGATTTGGGCGATACGAGTGGTTTAGCGGATTAACAATTGGACATTGGACATTGGACACTGGACATTGTTATAATACCCCCGTTAATTTAAAAAATATGCAACCAGCCGGTTACAGCCCATATACATCAGCGCCCAAAAGGGAGAAGAGGTTTAAGATGCCTAAAATTTCTGGTGGAGCGAAGAAATGGATATTCATAGTACTTGGTGTTTTGATTGGCTTGTTCATTATCTTTTATTTATTGCTTGGTGAGCTTAGATTTTTTGCAAATAATTACCTTAGGCTCACTTTTTTTAATAAAAACTACTTAATTCTTCTTCAAAATAACTACGAAAGCAGGCCGGGCGGAGGATTTATTACTGCATATGGCAATTTGGATACTTTTATGGGTTTTCCAACCAATTTAAGCTTTCATAATTCATATGAAGTAGATACCGATACCTATGTAAATCCACCTTATCCACACGAAGATATGCTCAGAAACGAGTGGTACGAAGGTTATACCTTCCGAGATGCCAACTGGAACCCTAATTTTCCAGATGCGGCGATAGAAATTATGGATTTTTACCTAAAAAAGTTTCCAGATCGTGATGTTGATGGAATTTTTGTTATGAATTTTACAATGATTGAGAATTTGGTTGAGAAATTTGGTGGTATCGAGGTAAATGACAATACCTACACCAAAGAAACTCTTTTCAGCGCGATTACAGACACTGTAAATGATGTAGATAGACATAATGAAGAAGCCCTTTTATCTCGAAAGGATATTTTAAGTGATCTTGCCGGTGTTCTTTTTTCAAAAGTTAAATGGCATCCATTCAAAAGCAAATCTGTAATAGTGGAAGCTCTTAATGGTAAAGATTTATACTTTTGGTTTGATAGTGCCGGGATGCAAAGAAAGGTAGTTGAAAAAGGTTGGGCAAATACACTTGAGCCTTTGATGAATGCTGACTTTTTGGCCGTTAATATCGCAAATCTTGGCAGTAAAAAAGCAGATAGATATGTGATTAAAGAGGTCCATCACTATGTGAATATTACAAAAGAAATACCTGAGGTGACCACAGAAATTACAGTAAGATATCCTGGGTTCACAAATGCTTATGCAGATGATTATAAGGGGTACTTGCAACTTATGATACCTGGTGATGCAGTGGTTAATGCCGACTTACTAGATAGTAGAATGGAAACGGTTGGCGCATTTAAAGTTATTGGAGAAAAAATTATTCTTCCCGCAGGAAGCAAGACAACACTGGCTTATACATATACATTACCTCGTACATTATTAAATGTAGACGAGTATAAATTAAGGTTAATTAAGCAATCCGGAGATAAGAAATGGTATTGGGTAACTGTAGAAGTTCCATCCGACAGACTAGTTGATAGTGATGATTTTGAGGCTAGAGAAAATCGTGGAATGTTCGCAGAGGTTTTGGAATCAGACAAGGACTTAACCTTAAACCTGCTTGCAGATACTGCGGCACCTTATCCAATTGAGCAAGTTTTTAGTGATCTTTCTACAATTAGTATTTATTGGAACGAGCCAATTAATCTTTCAATTGGTAATGATCCTAATAATTACGTAATTACGGATACCAATTACGCTGATTCAGCATTTGATGAAGTAACTGTAGTTAGCTCAGAGATTGTAGATGCAAGTGTTAGTAAATTAACATTGGAAGGCGTTACAAAGCAGAATTTAGAACGTTATCAAATTGAAGTTAAGAATATTAAGGATGCTTCTGGGAATGAAATAAATCCAAATCCAAAAATCATTACTGCCGTACAAAGAATTATTGAAACTGAAGAGGAGGAAGTTGATGCGCTGGATGTACCGGCGGAGTAACCCATTGCTGAAAAGCTGAAAAACTGAAAATCTGAAAAGCTGAAAAACTGAAAACTTGCAAAACATTTTTGCCCATGCTAAAAATGATCACCTGTATTTAAAAGTGATTATTAGTATTTAAATGAATTATTATGAATAGCGTAAAATCTTTTGAGGATTTAACTTGTTGGAAAAAGGCAAGACAATTGAAAAAGAGGCTATATCAGTTAGCTAAACAAATACCAGACTATGAGCAGTTTAGACTCTCATCTCAAATTAGAGGTGCAGCTGTTTCCGTTACAGCCAATATTGCCGAAGGATATGGCCGCTATGGCTATCAAGAAAAAATTCAATTCGCAAGAATTTCACGTGCTTCTTTATTGGAATTACAAGATCATTTATATACCTGTTGTGATGCTGGTTATATTGACGATGTTAAATTCAAGTCTTTGTATGATGAATGTATTGATGTTGGCAAAAGTATTAATGGATATTTAGGTTATATTTTGGATCAAAAAAACCATTATTCTAAATAATTTTTTAGCTTTTCAAATTTTCATATTTTTAAGCATAAAAAAATAGTTTGACTTCACTGAAATTATAAGTAAAATTCTGCTCAAGAAACCCGTATGGAAATGTCGTCCGCAAAATGCTTCGGCCAATGCGAACTGGCTATCCTCGGCGGGAACCATTTACTCCCATTAGTTTAAAAAAATTTCAATCATACCAAGGGTAAATAGGTCACCTTAAACCGAAGAAGAAAAAAACAAGTTCAATAGTTTCTAAAAGAAATATAAAACAAAAACCCGACCCCCCAATCCGACTTTGAAATTTTAGTAGTCCATGCAAGTGGGTTACCGACAACACAAAAAAAACTGTAGCTTTGCAATGCAAGGCGTCGGGAGACTAGGTTCCATGGGGGGCTGGAGCGATCCAGCCTTTTTTTATGTATTTTCTATTGTTAGTTTTTTTTGCTAAACTAGATTATGCAAATTAATAAATTATAAATATAAAAATCCTCTCCCTGCGCTCATCTTCACCAAAGGTTTCAATGAACTTGCTTTTAGTACTCAAATAATCGTTACTTCATAACTTCATTTTTCGTATGAAAAAAACTAAAAACCTTTTTGATCTTACCGGTAAGGTTGCGGTTATAACCGGTGCAAGTCGTGGTCTTGGTAAGGCGATGGCTATTGGTCTTGCTCAGGCAGGAGCTGATGTCGTTATTACCGATATCTTAGATACAAAGAAAGCTGTTAAAGAAATTGAGTCTTTAGGGGTAAAAGTGATGGGTTTAAAAGTTGATGTTTCAAAGAATACTCAAGTTCAGAATATGATTAAGAAAGTTATATCCAAGTTTAAAAAAATTGATATTTTTGTGAATAATGCCGGTGTTTATTTTTCTACACCAATGAAGGGCTTGCCTGATAAAAATTGGGATAAGATTTTGGATATAAATCTTAATGGTTCTATGATGTGTGCACGGGCTGTAGGAGAACAGATGATTAAACAAAAATCCGGAAACATTATAAATATTGCGTCAGTTGCAGGCATTTCAGCTTTTGCATCATCTTCAGCTTATAACTGCAGTAAGGCGGCTATTATTATGTTAACCAAAACTCTTGCTGCCGAATGGGCACCTTATAACATTCGCGTTAATGCAATTTGCCCAGGCATTTTTGTTACCGATATGACAAAAGGATTGATCAAAGACAAGGGTTTTCAACAAATGATAAAAGCAGGTGTACCACTGGGACGATATGCAACTCCGGATGAACTTGCGGGTGCAGCTGTCTATCTTTCTTCTAATGCTTCCAGTTATACAACTGGTCATGCTCTTGTTGTGGATGGTGGCTGGACGGTGCATTTATAAATTTTCAATTTTAAATTTTAAATTTTCAAAAAATGGAAAAAAATAATCGTGAAGTAAAAATTGCTGTAGTTGGCACCGGCATGGTGGGGTCTAGTTTTGCATATGCTGCTATGATAAAAGGCCTTTCTGCCGAAATAGTTTTAGTAGATGCAAGTGATGAACGTGAAGCTGGCGAAGTTATGGATCTTACTCACGGTCTTATTGGTGCAAAAACCGGTAATGTGTGGGGTGGGGATTTTAAGGACTGCCAAAATGTGGATGTAGTTGTAATTACCGCTGGAGCTGCCCAAAAGCCTGGTGAAACTCGTTTAGATCTGGTTGGCAAAAATATCAAAATCCTAAAAGACATTATCAAAAAAATGGGTAAGCTGCGCCCTGATACGGTTGTAATTCTTGTTTCTAACCCAGTCGACATTCTTACTTATGTTGCCAAAAAAACTATTAAATTACCTGAATGCCAAATCTTTGGTTCCGGTACATCGCTGGATACCTCCCGTCTTCGATACAACATCAGTCAAATGTTTGGTGTAAATCTTCATAACGTTCATGGATATGTAATGGGTGAACATGGTGATAGCGAATTTGTTGCATGGTCTACTGCAAATATCTCCAGTACGCCTATGAATAAGCTACTTACCGCGAAACAAATGAAAAATATTGAAACTAAAACTCGTCGTGCGGCTTATGAAATTATTCAAAGAAAACATGCTACCTATTATGGAATCGGCATGGTAATTTGTGAATTGGTAGAGGCTGTACTTCATGATACTAAAAAAATTATTCCAATCTCTACAATTCCGGGTGCCGCTTATGGAATAAAAGATATGTCAGTTGGTGTACCTTGCATAATTGGTAGATGTGGTGCGGAAAAGGTATGGAAAGTTAATCTTTCTAAAGCTGAATTGGGTAAATTGAAAAAGTCTGCAACTTTACTAAAGAAGACTATGAAAGGAGCTAAATAGTTTTATTCCAAAGATTAGTTATTACAAGATAACAAGATTATGATAGTCTTGTAATAGGTCGCTTTTTTGCGACCGTTTGTAATCTTGTAATTTTGTAATAGGTGTTTAAAAAACCTTTCGTCGTCCTCGACTTAGAAACCTCTGGTATTGATCCAAAACGTAACGATATTATTGAAGTTGCGGCGGTGCGTTATGAGAATGGAAAAGAGGTTGCCCGTTACGACAATTTGATTAAGATCGATTACAAGCTACCAGAAATTATTACCGCTATTACAGGTATTACTGATGCAGATATTGAGAAAGATGGTAAGTTTAAAAATACAGTTCTTGCGGAAGTTGAGGATATTATCAAAGGTGCATATATTGTTGGGCATAATATTGG
>JAHIYT010000090.1 GCA_018814945.1 Patescibacteria group bacterium | reverse complement strand
TTTCCAAGTGCAATTTCAATTGATTCTCTATAGCTGTGTCCCCAATATTTTGCAATTGCGATGGTAGGTAAAAAATCTCTAATTTTTATCAATATTTCCATCAATTTCCAAGGTGTTTTAGGTGCCTCTATTGCACCGCTAAATTTCAATAGACTTTTTATTGTTGTCCTATCCATACCAATACATCCCCGAGGATTGTTCAAAATACCATCTAGCATTCTACTGATTTCATTGCAGTCCATTTCTTCAGTAATTCCATTTTGTCTAAAAAAATTAGCAATGTTAGCCCCATTACTTTGCCATATTTCTTCGATATATAAGAAGAATGCCTGTCCATCAGTTTCTATGGATGGATCTTCTTTGTTATATCTATCCCTACAAACTCTTAATAGAGATTTTTTGGAATCCATTGTAATTGAGGGTAAAACTTTATTAAAACATGGTTGTGATTTTAACTGATTTTTAAGATTTAGTCAATACCTATATATAGGTAGCTGGTATAATGTTTCTAACAACGTAATGACGATGTGACGTTATGACGTAACGACTTTATTTTATGTCCAGATTCAAACATCTAAACATTTTGCCGCCTACACTGCTGCTTGCTATAACAGCGCTTATTAGCCGTTTGCTTGGGGTTGTTCGCGATCACTTACTCGCAAAAACCTTTGGTGCAACTGCAGGTACAGGCATTTACAACCTAGATACTTACTACGCAGCGTTCCGTATTCCAGACCTCCTATACAACCTCCTAATATTTGGTGCTATCTCCGCTGCATTTATTCCAATATTTACCCAACACAAAAAAGAGGGACAAATGGGGGAGGCATGGCAGTTTGCAAGCTCCATGCTCCATTTAATGATGATTGTAATTCTGGTCATCTCCGCTATTGCTTATATTTTTGCACCACAGCTTACTCACATAGTCGCTAGTGGATTTGAACCGGAAGCTTTTGAAACAACAACCGGATTAATGCGCATAATGCTTCTCTCTCCAATCATTTTTACATTCACATCCGTACTTGTAAGTATTCAGGACAGCTTTAAATCCTTTTTCTGGCGTTCACTTGGTCCGTTGTTTTACAACGGTGGAATAATATTCGGCATCCTATATTTCGGTTCACAATTTGGTGTTGTTGGTGTTACATGGGGTGTGATTATTGGCGCGCTTGCACAGCTAATCATCCAACTTCCATCACTCCTAGATGTCCATTACAAGCATGTTTGGCTACTTGGCTGGAGGCGCCCTGATGTGCGAAAAGCTTTTAAATTAATTATCCCAAGAATTCTCGGCCTATCACTCAGTCAATTAACTATGATTGTGAATACTCTTATTGCCAGCTTTTTGATGACGGGTTCCATCACCATCTTTTACCTCTCTGATAATTTGCAGGCATTGCCACTTGGTATCATTGCTATATCTTTTGCTATTACCTCTTTTGCCACTCTCTCCGAGCTTGCAACCGAAGGAACGACTGAACCCTTCCGCAATGAAATACGGCGTGTTATGCAGCAGGTTTTGTTCCTAATAATTCCAGCTACACTCGGCATGCTCGTTCTACGTTACAAAATCATCGATCTAATACTCGTTAGTGGAAAATTTAGTGCGGAAGATGCACAAATTACTGGCATGGTTCTAGGCTTCTTACTAATTTCACTATTTGCACAATCATTAATTCCAATTTTAAGCCGTGGGTTTTATGCGTATCACAATACCAAAACTCCAGTGCTTACTGCATTTGTAGGCGGGCTAATTAGTGTTGGTGGAAGCTTGTTGCTTGCACTAGTCTTAGGCTTCGGAATAGTTGGTATAGCGATTGCATTTAGTGCAGGAGCAATCCTCAACTTTATTCTCCTCTATATATTTATGCACAATAAATTAGGCCGGAGCATATTGGAGTGGGGGAATATAATCAAAATGATTGTGGCGAGTTTAATTATGGCCCTTAGCGTTATGTACATTACTCAAATTGTTGCATTTAGCGGGACTGTTGTCCAAAAGTTGGGCGTCTTAATTCTTTATTCCGCAGTTGGTGCAGTGGTTTATTTTGTTTTAGCGGCACTATTAAAAATACCTGAGGTGGATATGGTGTTGAGGAGGTTTAGGAGGTTGAGGTAATCCCATACATAACCAAAATCCTTCAGTGGCCTAATTCTGAAGGATTTGGTCTTATTTTTGTTTTTCGTTTTCGGACGAAACTAGTAGTTTACAGTAAACGAAAAACTGAGAAACGGATTGTTTTAGAACGACTCCTGGTTTAAAAAATTTTGTAAATCTGATTCGCGAATGCGATAAATGCGACCCAGTTTAATACCATGAAGTTTTCCCTGCTTAATGTACTTAAGTACAGTAAGATGGTGTATTTGGAGTATATTGGCAACCTGCTCGGTTGTATAAATTTGATCAACCATTAGCATTTTTTGTTTTTAATTTGGGTTTGTTTTATTAAATTTAAATAAACTTAGTTAGTTTTTGTTAAGTTTTATTTAATCTATTTAGTTTTGTTTTATCGTAGTTGAATATAGTTTAATCAAGTTAGCTTTGTCAACGTTCATTATGCTTAATTATATTTCATTATGTCGCATTATATGGCGTAGTAGCATTTGGAGTCCGGACTCCTATGGAGTCCGGACTCCAAAACAGCTATAATGTCACCATGAATCTAGAAATCAAACCACCGGTGGCAATACTCGGTTATGGAGTCGAAGGTAAAGCGGCATTTTCTTTTTTACAAAATCGAGGAATAAAAAGTGTGGTTATTTTTGATGAGTCTATGAAAGAAAGTCATTCGGATGGTGACAAGACATTTAAAAACAAACTAGAAGGTCTAACTAAGTTTAATACAATCATCCGCTCCCCTGGCGTTTATTACAAAAAACCTCAGATTGAAGAAGCTAGGAATGCTGGATTGAATATAACTTCCATGACGGAGATGACATTGGAAATTGCAAAGGAAAGGATTACTGCAATAACGGGTAGTAATGGTAAAACTACAACCACCGCACTCACAGCAAATATTCTCGCTATGGAATATGGAAATAAATTAATAGTTGGCGGTAATGACAGAGAGCCAACATTACAAAGGGCTATAACCAGACCACACGATCCTATTTTAATGGAGGTTTCCAGTTTTCAATTTTCAGATATTAAAATGTCACCCAATGTTTCTGCAGTTCTCAACATTACGCCGAACCACATGGACTGGCATGAGGATTTAGAGGATTACATCAACGCCAAAAACAATCTGATACTACACCAAACAAAAGAAGATTGGGCTGTTCTTAATGCAAATAACGAAGACAGCGCCAAAATGTCAGTCGGTGCATTGAGTAAGATTTTTTGGGTTGGAGCAAGGAAGGGTAAAAACTGGGCAATGTGGAAAGGCGGAACTCTTGGGATAAATGGAGAGGCAGTTGTTAATGGTGATGAAATTAAATTTAAAACTCATCCAGATAACATTGCCTTTGCTGCCGCTATTGGGAAGATTCACGAAATTCCAATCAAACAAATCGCACAAGCGATTAAGGAATTCAAAGGTGTAGAACATCGTCTTGAATTTGTACGTGAGGTGAGCGAGGTTAGTTTTTACAACGACTCATGTTGTACCACTCCGGAATCCTCTGAAGTTGCAATTGAGCAGTTTGAAGATGGAAAATTAATTTTAATGTTAGGTGGAAGTACAAAACATTACGACTTCGCATTCCTTGCATCAAAAATGAAAGCCCACAATACTCGTGGCTATTTATATGGAAAAGAAGGTGAAAGAATTATGAGGGCTCTGGAAGAAGCTGGAGCTGCAGACTTAATTATTCACTACAATAAAAGTGGAGACTTTGAGGGAATAATCAAAGATGTATTCAGCCAAGCTAAAAAAGGTGATAGTATAGTTTTGTCTCCGGCATGTGCAAGTTTTGA
>JAHIYT010000089.1 GCA_018814945.1 Patescibacteria group bacterium | reverse complement strand
TTCAAGTCTGACTTTCTCTTTTTCGGTATCTACAAGGCCTTCGAGTGGAACAAAAATTTCAATTCCATTAACTACGTCAGTAGCAGCACCAGTCAATTTTTCACCTGATTTTTTTAGTGTTAGCTCGCTAACTCTTGCAAGTCGAACAACATCTTCCTTACCTCGTTCCAGCACATCCATATTTTTATTGCCGTAAATCGTAACAGGAATTTTCTGGATTGGTTCAATTTTGTTTTCCGATCTCAAATGTCTGATTTTTGTAATAACATCAATAATTTGTGAAGTAGAATCGGCATCATAATTTTTTCCATCAACTTCAGAATATTTTTGTACGATTAACATCTCATCTTGTCCAGGCATTTCACCCCAAATCACCTCAGTTACAAATGGAGTATATGGATGAAGTAGAATCAAAATATTCTTTAAAACATAATAAAGAACAGCAGGATTTTGTTTATCACCCTTACTTAACTCCAAATACCAATCGCAGAAATCATTCCACAAGAAGTCATAAAGTACCTGTCCCGTTTCACCGATTCTATATTCCATTAAACCTTTATCAGCAGCTTCAATTGTTAGATTTAATTTATTTAAAATCCACTGATCAGCATCGCTTAAATTCTTATAATCAATTTTTAGCTCTTCCGTAATTCCTTTTTCTTCAAAGATTCCAAGTACAAACCTGCTAGCATTCCAAAGTTTGTTGGTAAAGTTTCTGTAACCCTGAATTTTCTCTTCATAAAGCCGCATATCGTTACCAGGTGTGTTACCGATAACCATACTCATACGAAGTGCATCAGTTCCGTATTTATTGATCATATCTAGTGGATCGATACAAGTCTCCGGCTTGGATTTTGACATCTTAGAGCCATCTCTCGTCCTGATTAGGCCATGCAAATATACGGTCTCAAATGGAATTTCACCGGTTGCATAGGTTGTCGCCAGAATCATTCTCGCAATCCAGAAAAATAATATGTCATAACCGGTTTCCATCATCTGAGTTGGATGGAATTTTTGGTAATCAGCACTTTTTTCTAATAAGTCGTTGAGCGAAAGAGTTGTGTCTTCCGTAATATTTGGATCTATTAACGTACTCCAAGTCCAAAGCGCAGAACTAAACCAAGTATCTAGAGTATCTTCATCCTGATTCCAACCACTACCCTCTGGGGCAGTTATACCAACATAAGTTTCCTCATCTTTATACCAAACCGGTATACGATGCCCCCACCAAATCTGGCGACTAATACACCAATCTTGCAGGTTATCAATCCAGTGAAAATAAGTCTTTTCAAATCTATCCGGAATAATTCTAATGTCATGAGTTTTCACAGTTTCTTGCATAACTTCCTTTAAGCTAATCTTTTTACCCTTCCATTCAATAACCTGTTTATTAACATCAATAAACCATTGAAGTTTAGGAATAGGTTCAACTGGCATTTTAGACCTGTACGAAATCGACATTTGCTGAAGATAATTTTCCTCAGATTTCATTCGGCCTTCTTTTTTTAAACCTTTAACAAATTTTTCTCTGCATTCTTCCACGCTTAAGCCCTCGTAACCCTGAATAACGTCGGTTATTAAGCCATTTTCGCCGATTACCTGAACAGGATAAGCTTTGATAGCATCTTTGTGCCTTTGCCATAAATCGTAGTCTATTTTACTGTGAAAAGGTGTAACACCAACCACTCCAGTACCAAATTCTGGATCAACTTCATGATCTGCAATTACTGTTACATTAATTTTGCGTCCGCCTGCCTGCCCCGCCTTGGCGGTGGGCCACACCACATCAAAATCTTTACCGATCAAACGCTGATAACGCTTATCATCTGGATGAACCGCCAAAGCAGTATCACCAAGCTTCGTCTCCGGCCTACTTGTACCAACAAAAACAGGTTCACCTTTTGTTTGTTCAGCGGATAAATACTCAAAAGTATATAAAATTCCATCTTGTTCTTTGTGTTCTACTTCATCATCTGCGAGTGTGGTTTGCAAGGCTACATCCCAGTTAACAACTCTCTCTCCGCGATAAATCAAACCGTCTTCATACATTTTTTTAAATACTTCGTTCACACATCTATGAAGGGATTGATCCATTGTATAGCGCTCTCTATCCCAATCACAACTCGTACCCATTTTCCTGATCTGTTCGCGAATAGTAGCTTGGCATGTACCCACATATTTCTTAATTTCATCCACCAATTTCTCTCTACCCAAGCTTCTTGGGTCTTTAATTCCTCGTTCTTCCTTCAATTTTTTAATAACCACACTCTCAGTCGCAATAGCCGCGTGATCCGTACCGGGAACCCACAAGGTTTCATATCCTTTCATACGTCTGTGTCGGATCATGATATCTTCCAACGCCAACATTACAGCATGCCCAAGATGAAGTACTCCAGTCGCATTTGGTGGTGGCATAGAAATAGTAAAAGGCTCCTTATCTGAATCTGCGTCAGCTTTAAAAGCACCGGATTCTTCCCATTTTTTATAAATATCGTCTTCAAATTTTTTAGCTTCGTAAGCTTTTTCCATTGCAGAATTAATTAGAGGCACCAAAATAAATCTTATCACATTGCAAAGCCGTTGCTAAGCAATTTTACTTCCTATAAGATAATCTTGTAATCTTGTAATAACTAATCTTGTAATAAAGATATGCCTAATTATAAATTTAAATGTCTGGAATGCGGTCACTGCTTCGAAAAATTACTTCCTGCAGGTCATGAAGATCAAAAATGCCTGGAATGCGGTCATCCAGAAACAGAAAAGCTACTCGAAGCACCAGGTGTTCAATATAAAGCTGATGGTTTTACTAAAAAATCTGACTCTGGATGCAGTAAGGGAGATAAATGCTGTGGAGGAGATTGCTCTAAATAAATATCCTAAATAAAAATTATGAAAGATGCTATACACCTCATTTGCTTTGATTTAGATGGAGTAATTATTAGCTCCATGGATATCGCTATTAAAGTTTTTAAAAAAGTAATGGAAGAGGAACTCGGTCTCACTTCAGATCTTTTTGAACAAAAAAAATTTTTAGCATTATCGCCAGAAGATAAGTTCGAACAAGCATGGGGAAATAAAATTAAAGAAAAAAATATTTCAGAAGAGGAAATTGAACATGCAATGAATTTATATCGCCAAGGAAAAATAAATTCAGAATTACCTCTAAAACCCTATGCAAAAGAAGCTATAGAGCTAATGACAAACAATTTTCAACATCTTGCAATTGTATCTAGTAATAGAAAATATGTAATTGAAGACACATTAAAAAAGTATAATTTAATTAGTTATTTTGAACATATTCAAGGAACAGATGATAAAGAAGATTCAAAGCCTAACCCAGAGATTTACCAAAAGGCAGTCACAGCTTTTAGTATAGATCCAAAAAATGCAATTACTTTTGAAGATTCCACTCACGGCATTCATTCAGCCAAGGGTGCTGGCATGAAAGCAATTGGTGTGGCAACTGGTGTGGAAACAATTGAAGATCTAAAAAAAGCCGGAGCAGATCTTGTTTTAAGTAATTTAGGAGAACTAGACATCAGTTTGGTCTATCAATTATTCTCTAAATAACTATGGCAAATGACTATGACAGTTCTGTGAACTAGTCATTGTCATGGTCATCGTCATTGTTTTTTTAAATATTTTCTAATTCTTTCAATAAATCCTCCTCATCTCCTTTCTCTTTTTGCTCATGTAATTTTTCAGCCTCAACCCTAGCCTTCTTTTTTTCCAAATAAGCAGCTTCATCAAATGCCTTTGTAGCTTTTTTGGTAGCACCCTTCATACCTTCTTCATAAGTTTGATTTGCTTTTTCAATTTGTTTTTTCTCATTATTCAAAATATTTCTCAAATTCTGTATTTGCTCCTCAGACATAATGGGCAAAACATCCACCCAATATTGCCTTTCCTCATCGTCCATAGAACGACTTTCCTTAATCATTACAATTAACTCCGGAAACTGTTTAGCAGTATCATCCGTAATGTTCAGAGTGGACTGATCATCCTTTACCTGTGTTGTAGTTGCAGAGTCTTCAGCCATGAAAATAGGTTCTATCTATCATTTTATTATACCAAAAACTAGGCTAAAAAGCAACCTTTAGTCTTCTTAAAGCTAAACAACTTTTAATATTTTCTGATTAAGTTTCTTTGTAAATAAATACGACACGTACAAAAATCCACCAATAAGGCCAGGTATAACCATAAAAGTCATATTTTTACCAAATAATTCAAATGTCGTAGTCATATTAAAAATAATATGCAAAAAGGTAGCTAACATTACCCCTTCCAAAACTAATACTCTCTTTTCATGTCCACCACGTCTGGACGGTCTAGCTTTTAAAATATTCTGTCTAATTATATGAAGCGTTAAAATCTCTCGATTAATAAAATCCTTCAACTCAAAAGCTAATAATTGCTTTTTCTGAAAAGGGCTAATCTGTTTTGAGAAATATGCATAAGCCCAAACAAGACCGGCAAGTCCGGAGAATAATGTATGTGCAAGCATAGTGCCCAGACTTCTAAAAGCGACCACAAAAAGCACTCCATCAGCCCCAGACGCCAGAAAACTTAATAGATAGACCATGTTTTCTACGAACGCGAAGCCAAGTGCTGCAGTGACCGCATAAACAACACCATCAATAAGCTGATTAAAATCGCGTTTATGGTGAGTGACTATGAAAATGCTAGCCGAAAGTTTCGTCACCTCCTCAAGTGCAGCAAAAATTAAAACACCTACCACCCCCGTAAAAAGCATAGAGCCATTCGAAATAGATGGTAGAAAATATCTAAAACCCAAAAAAGGAAGTGCCACCAAAGCACCTAATAAAAAAGTCTGCAAAATTATTTTTTTTGGTTCGGGGTCTTTATAATCTTTATGGTAGTACAAAGAAAGCCATGCAAGTGCTGGGATAAGGGCGAAAAATAATGCAATGGCTATATTTGATATATTCATGTTGTGGCTCGTATTGTGGCTCAAATAGTGGACCACGACTGGAGCCACAATACGAGCCACCAATGGAATTTATTTAA
>JAHIYT010000088.1 GCA_018814945.1 Patescibacteria group bacterium | reverse complement strand
TACTTAAACCAGCACTTTCCCGAGGCTACATGCAAATTATAGGTGCTACTACTACTGATGAATATCGTAAGAACATTGAAAAGGATAAGGCTCTGGAAAGACGTTTCCAGCCTATAATGGCAGAAGAACCAAGCACTGAAGATTGTATTACAATTTTAAAAGGTTTAAGACCTACTTACGAGAAATTCCACAATCTAAGTATTAGCGACGAAGCAATTAAATCTGCAGTCCAACTATCACAAAGATATTTAACTGAAAGATTCCTGCCGGATAAAGCAATTGATCTTATTGATGAAGCCGCAGCACTAAAAGGTTCAAGATCACAAGGTAATATCCCCGAAGTTCAGGATAAGAAAATGGAAATCACAAAAATTGAGGATCAGATCGAAAAATTTGTAATGTCTCAGGAATACGAAAAAGCTTCAAAACTTAAGGAGAAAAAAGAGCAAATAGTAAAAGAAATTGATGAAATAAAGATTGCCCATCAGCAAAAGAGCAAACAGGCAAAGATTGGTGAAAACGATATCGCAAAAATAGTCGGTAAAATAACCGGCATCCCCGTTGCAAGAATTGTAAAAGATGAAGGTAAAAAACTAGCTCATCTAGAGGACTTATTAAAGAAATTCATTATCGGGCAAGACGAATCTATTCACGAGGTATCAAAGGCCATCAGAAGGTCTAGAGTCGGCATTGCTTCACCGAACAGGCCAATCGGGTCCTTTATCTTCCTTGGGCCAACGGGTGTGGGTAAAACGGAACTTGTTAAAACACTTGCAAAAGAAGTTTACAACAACAAAGACGCCCTCATTAAAATAGATATGAGTGAATTTATGGAGCGTCACAATGTATCCCGCCTAGTTGGTGCAACCGCTGGCTATGTTGGATACGAAGAAGGCGGACAGCTCACTGAAGCCGTTCGCAGGAAACCATATTCAGTAATTCTCTTCGATGAAATTGAGAAGGCTCACCCGGAATTTTTCAATATATTACTTCAGGTTCTGGAAGACGGCTATTTAACTGATGCACAAGGTAAAAAGGTAGATTTCCGTAATAGTATTATTATTATGACCAGCAACCTGGGGGCTAAACAGTTAACAAAAGAAGCTGCAAAAATTGGTTTTAACTTATCGTCAGACAAATTAAAAGAAGCCGAAGAAGATTTCAATGAAAAGAAAGAGCAAGTCATGAAAGAGCTTAAAAATCACTTCCGCCCTGAATTCCTAAATCGTATTGATAAAACAATTGTATTCAGACCTCTTAACAACAAATCTATTCAGGAAATCGTTAAGCTCCAATTAGATGAATTAGATGACAGACTAAAAGAGAAAGGTATATCCATCGAGGCAACTCCTAAAGCAATTGAATTGCTGGCTGAACTTAGCTACAACCCAGAATATGGTGCAAGACCGGTCAGAAGAAAAATCCAAGACCTTATTGAAGATCCCATTGCTGAAAAGATTCTAGATGGCGACTTTAAAACCGGTTCACACATCAAAATTGATCGTGATGGCAGTAAAGAAAAATTCACCTTTGGTGGAGTACGAATAACCGTAAAGAAAAAGGATACTATCAGCAAAAAAGCTGTGACCACGAAAAAGTAGCAACATCTGAGATCCGAGTTCTGAGATCCGAGTTCTGAGTTCTGAGATCTGAGATCTGAGTTCTGAGATCTGAGATCTGAGATCTGAGTTCTGAGATCTGAGATTTAGGTTATAAGCCCAACTGTTTTTTGATATCCTCAGCCTCCTTTTCTTCTTCGCCTTTTTTCTTTTCCTCTTCCTTTTGAGCTTCTAGATCTTGCCAAGAACCTTTATGCTTGTCTTCAAGGTCTTTTATTTGTTCAGCATGTTTCTTTTCAAGTTCAGCGAATTTACCTTTCTCTTCTTCAAAAATCTTCATCAATTCATCAATCTGGAATTGAGAAAGCTGAGCAATAGCCTCAATAATCCTCTTCTTTTCAGTGATTGTTAAAGATATTGAACCGGCTAAAAGCTCCACGAACTTCTTTTCATCAAACTTAGTATTTGGATGCGGTTGAATTGTTACACTCGTAATAAAATCCTGAACTTGTTGCTGATTACCGGCGTTCGCAACTAGTCCACTAATATCAACATTCTCTTCCATTATCCCACTAAGGTCTTTTTGGCCGCCAGTAGGCTGTCCGCCAGCTGGAGCTGTACCCTGATCCCCTGCTAGAGGATTAGACTGACCTTGTTGATTTGCGTTTGGATCTGCTTGATCGTCCATGATTTTTTTGTGATTAATATCGAAAATCATTCTACCACAATGCCACTTTCTTATCAAATCATTTTAATTTTGCAAAATTTTGATGTATTCTTATTCCGTGAAAGAAATTAGAAAACAAATAGACGAAATAGATAAAAATATAATCAAACTGCTCAGCAGGAGATTTAAACTTGCTCCAAAACTTGCTAAATTTAAAAAAGCAGAAGGACTGCCTATCTTGGATAAAAAAAGAGAACTAGAAGTCATTGATAAACTCGAAAAACTGGCAAAAAAAGAAGGTTTAGATTTAAAGTTCATCAAAAAACTATGGGTAGAAATATTAAAAGAAAGTAGAAAAATCCAACATAACAAATAAAATATGAATTGGAATATACTTATAGCCTTCCTAGCCGGCCTCGTAATCTTTATACATGGCGTTGAAAATTTCAGTCATCAGATTATGAAATTCGCTGGGGAACGCTTTAGGAGATTTTTGAGATACGCAACAAAAAACCGCATTACATCAGCAATTTCTGGAATGCTGGTTACATCTGTAGTGCAATCAAGTAGTGTAACCACAGTAGTTACAATAAGCCTTGTAAGCGCTGGCGCTATTTCCTTTGCACATAGTTTAGGAATAATTATCGGAGCAAATATTGGGACGACTATTACGGCACAACTCGTAGCCTTTAAGGTAACCACATATGCGCCTGTCTTTTTGATTATAGGTTTTATAATAAGTTTTTTTGGAAGACCATACAAATACATAGGAAGAGGTATTTTTTATTTTGGATTACTATTTTTTGGTCTGTGGCTGATTTCAGACGTAATGGAACCTCTAAAATATAACCCACAGGTAATAAAAATATTCTCTGAACTTTCAAATCCATATATGGCAGTCCTTGTAGGATTCCTGTTTACAGTAATAGTGCAATCAAGCAGTATAGGTACAGGTCTTGTAGTAATTCTCGCCGCGAGTGGCTTCATGACTCTTGAGCAAGGAATACCTATTCTTTTGGGAACTAATCTAGGTACTACTGTAAAATCATTGTATATATCTTTACGCCTGAGTAGATTTGCAAAAAGAAGTGCCATAGCACACATATTATTCAATTTAATAGGAGTTATTATTATATGGCCTTTTATTGAACCATTTGGAAATATGGTAGCTTCCTGGGGTGGTTCTACAGCACAGCAAATAGCGAACGCACATACTGTATTTAACGTTATAGCAGCCATAGTATTCCTTGTCCTTTTAACACCTTTTAGAAAGCTAATTGAGAAGATTGTAAAAACATATGAAGAAGAAATATTAATTTCAACAAAATATCTAATAAATGGCTTGCCAAATAGTAAAAGAAAAGCATTTTCATTAATAGAAAAAGAGCTTTCTTATTTTATTCAGATAGCATACAAGCTATATACAAAGTCTGCAAATTATATAATGAAGCCAAATGATTCGGACAAAAACATGATAGAAAAATATGAAGTTTTATCTGATCTTTTGGACGAAAAAATTGAAGATGCTATTTTAGAGCTTTCCCAAAAAAATCTCTCAGAAATGGAGGCAAAAAAGACCGTATTACTTGTTCGGATCTCCAATATGGTAGAACAGCTCGCAGATACAGCTAATGGCTTAAGCAAACTCCCACGATCTATGACAATCTCCTCATTATCGCTTTCTGAAAGCGCTCTTGTTAGTATTAATAATATCTACAATAAAACAGAGGAATCTTTTTATGAATTACAAAAGACTTTCCCAAACAAGATAGAGAGTGTTGAAAAATTCAACCGAAAGCTCTCCGGAGTAACGCCTGCAATCATGAAGAGTTACAATGAGCACATAAAAAGGCTGAAAGGTAGAACTGCAAAAGGTGGAAGTATTTTTGTGGAAGCCACTTCTCATCTAGAAAATGCTGCCATGAGAATCAAGGAGATAATCTACCTTACTCAGAAATATGCGAGATTAAAATAACTGATAAACCGCAATTCCAAACGCCACAGAAACATTTAGTGATTCCTTCATACCTCTCATCGGAATCTCTACTTTTTTGTCTGCAAGGTCCAACAATTCTTGAGGAACACCCTCTATTTCATTGCCCACTATTAGTAGGCATGGATATTTTGGCTTGAATTTGGATATATCCTCCCCACCCTCGATCCTTTCAAGTGCAATTATCTGAACCTTATCTTTTTTTAGTTTTTTAACAAGAGACAGTGAATCCTTATGAAATTCCCATGGAATAGTTTCCTCTGCACCTAGTGCCGTTTTACTGATCTCCTTACGTGGCGGACAGGCCGAATAACCACTCAGGTAAACTTTGGATACCCCAGCACCGTCCGAAGTACGAAAAATAGAGCCAATGTTGTGCATTGAACGAATATTGTGAGCTAAGACGTATACCTCCTTTTTCATAATTACAAGATTACAAGATTAATTATTACAAGATTAATTTTTAAAGCAATAACAAAAAAACAATCTTGTAATTTTGTAAT
>JAHIYT010000087.1 GCA_018814945.1 Patescibacteria group bacterium | reverse complement strand
CATTGGTTTCTCCCATCTCTAAATTCGCAGCAGAAGCTAGATTATCTGCCACTGCCAACTTGGTATATTCCATTTTTCGCCCAAAAAGATCTTTCTTGCCTATTTCATCTCTCACCCCCTCAAAGCCTGCCCAACCAATTGCAATACCGGTTGTACCAGCCCGAAGTGGTTGGCAATGAGAATCAGTTATAAGAACTCCCAAATCATTAAGCAAATAATATTCCATCAAAAGAGATCTAATCTCTCTCGCAAAATGAAACGGCCTTTCAGGCCAAAGGATAACAGTGCCTTTTGGTGTGTTACTATTATCTATCCCTGCATTCGGAATAAGGATTTTATTTTTCAGAGTAATAGTCATTTCACCCTCATCTAGAATTTTATCGGCTTCTTTTTTTACTAATCCTTTTATATCATCGGATTCAACTAATCTGCCCTGACTAAAGGCAAGAGCCTTGGAGGCAATTATTACAATATCCCGATTTTTCAGCTTCTCTTTTTTACGCTCTAGTGCGTTTTGAAAGCTTTGGAGCAAGTCGCTTCCGGACTGGAGCTTCTCGCTCTTCAGGGGTATCAGTTCCATATGTTTGTAATATTACTATAACGCCAAGCACTAGCCAAAATATCATACTCAAATCATTTTTCCAAAATGGTGTATCAAATATTCCATGAATAATTATTCCCCAAAATGCAATAACAGGATAAGCGAATCTGGTATGAACCAAAACCAGAAATGCAAGAAGCGCAAAAAGACCAAGAATACCAGCATTTAACCAAAATGCAAAAAATATATTATGAGGGTGTGGAATATTCCATTCCATCGGAACATGCCCTAGATTTTCCCGACCCCGAGTTTGGTATTCAGCCTGAAATAAACCTGGACCAATACCAGTCAGAGGTTCTTCATTTATTAGACTCCATGCAACTTCATAAATCTCGAGACGAACAGAGGTGCTGGAACGATTTTCCCAATCTAAAAATTGTTGAAATTTAGGTGTATTTATTTGAGTAAACACAATTACCGCAAAAGTTGCCGCTAGCAAGAATAAGCCAAAAACTATACTTCTTTTTCTAACGGTTTTTCTGAATAATAGATATAAGACATAAAGAGAAATAGCACCAAAGACTCCGATTATAGCTGCGTATGACTGAGTAAAATAAAGAGCATTAGCCATTATTAAAAGTGATGCAAGATTTAGATATATATGAGCTTTTCTTAAACTTTCTCTTTGAAATAGAAAGTAAATACTAAGTAAAAGTGGTGGCACTATATATAGAGATAAGTAATTTGCTGACTCATAAAAGCCACTTAAGCGAAAATCGTATGTAATTCCATCACCAAAAAGACCAAAGGCATACGAAATTATTCCAATTAAACCGCCTGAATATACGAATAAATGAAGAAGATTCTTAACATTAGCATTAGTTCTGATGGTCTGCGTAAGAACCGCAAAATAAAGCATTGGAGCTACCACCCACCCTTTCCAAACGCCCAAGGCAACCTTTTGAGAATCAAGAATTTCGTTACTAGGAAGCTCTATATAACCAGGTGCAGTAAATACACCAATTGTAGCGCCTAAAAATAGAACAAAAACTGCAATCCAATAGTAACTCAGTGGGTTTTTCCAGCTGAAGGGCATTTTTTTAAAGATCACTCCTATAAACCAAATCGCAAATAGAGCATAAGCAAAAACTTCCAAAACCGTAAACGGAATTCCATAAATCTCAAATTTCAAGAGATACAATGGAAACACGAACGGAGAAAAATAGAGCAGATATTTAACTACCGCCTCAAATGATATGGTTTTCTTTTTCATTGAAAATTGTAAATTGTAAACTGAGAATTACTTTTGGTGTATTTTCGCTTTATAGTGCTCAATTTGACTTTTCATTTTCTCAATTACATCATCTACCACATTACTCAAAGATTCATCTCGCGATTCTGCTCGTAATGTATCCATAGGCACAAAAATCGTTAATTCACATAAATAGGCATCTTCTGGTTTTTTGGATTTCTCAAAGCTTAAATTAACCTTCATCTCAGCTGACTCATCAGAAAGTCTATCTGCATAAGTAATGAGTTTTTCGAATTTAGCATACAGCATTTCTTCTTGAGACTCAGCTAGATTAAGATGTTGGGTGTGAATCTTAATATTCATAGTATTTTTATTAATTTGTAAATTCATTATAGTGATTAACGGATCAATGTTCAAATTTCAAACGAAAAATTCATTGGACACTGGACACTGGACATTGGACACTGGACATTAATAAAAAATTTGCACTAACTACACAGATAGTGCTAATGTATAGGTTGGAATTTTGTACACTTTAAACAAATAAAAAAAATGCCATTTAAAATTCTAGCTGACACCTTCTCGGTAGCTCGTGATTCCGATCACTTTATACAATTAAAAACTCTTAAAAAACCACGCGTGGAGGACGAAGTATGGCTTATTTTTGAGATAATTGGTAATACCAAATTTGCACGTTCTACAGTCCAAAGTATTATAGAAACCATTGAAGAAGTTTTCTTTAAAAATCTGGAATTAGATGGTTATGAAAGATTTGAAAATACTTTGAAAGAAATTAATCTGATATATAGAAATTTAAAGGAAAAACGTGGTGTTAAATCAGTGGGAACAATAAATGCAATTATCGCAGCTTATTCAGGTAATGATCTTCTTTTAACACAAACAAAAGATGCTGAAGCTTATTTAATAAGAAAAGGGAAGCTTTCTCCTATCAGTGAGGGGCTTTCAGGAAAATCTGACGATCTTTTTGCAAACATTGCAAGTGGTGAACTTATGTCTGAAGATAAGGTTATTTTTACTACATCCAGATTGCTTCGCTTGGTAACCCATGCCCAACTTGCTCAGATTTGCAGCGAAGGTGTCACAGAATCTCTAGATTCGATTAGAGAATTAGTGCTTGCGGATAATGAATTAAGCATTGGTGTTGCAATAATGCATATAAAATTACCTCAGCGTGCAACGGTTATGAGTTCTGGGAAAGTAAATCCTCTTCTAGACAAATTTAAAAAATATCTATTACAATGGTGGGATAAAGGAGCAAGCTTTATCGAAGAAAAAACCGGTGCCAAAAAGGTTAAAAATTTAAGCAGAAACACTATTCTTGCTGCAATTTTGCTCGTGGTATTGCTTTTAATTATCAGTGTTTCATTTTTGATGGATGGCAGACGAGATAATGCATTGCGTGATGAGTACAAATTGCGCATAGAAGCTATGAATCAGGATCTGCACGTAGCAAATACAAAGGGTTATGCAAATGATAAAGAAACTGCTAACGCAATTTTAGAAAAAGTTGAACAAGAAGCAAGAGATATACTTGAAACCAATTATTTCAGATCAGAAGCACTGGCACTTCTGGATAAAATTCAGGAAACACGAGATAGTATTAATAATACTACAAGACTTAGTGAAATCACGCCTTACGTTGATTTGAGCCAAAAACGAGAAAATGTAGAAGCACTTGGACTTGTTAATTTAGATGACAATTTCTTTGCGTACGAATACAACGCTCTTTATGAAGTTATTTTAGATCAAGTATTAGATCCTAAAACCATCGATGAAACTGAGGTTGTAATGGCAGGAACAGCCATGGAAGATTATGGAGTTTTGGTTTTCTTAACTCAATCAGGACGAATTATAGAATATGACGAAGGACAATTTAATTTCATAAATACCAATGACGATAATTGGAAACCGGGTATAGATGTTACGGCTTACGGTAAATATCTATATTTACTTAGCCCATCAACAAACCAGATCTATAAATATTCAAGACTTAGATCCGAGTATTCAAGCGCTACAGAATACAATACGGATGCTGAAATACAAAATGCAATTTCATTTGCAATTGATGGAAACATTTACGTTTTAAAGAAAGGTGGAGAAATCATTCAACTATTTAAAGCAAAGAAACAAACATTTGAAATCGAAGACTTAGCTGTAGATCTTTCAGATGCAACAAAGTTATTTACATCTCCTGAATTAGATAATTTGTACGTACTTGATCCTGTAAATAGAAGAGTTGTTGTTATTGAAAAAGAGGTGGGTGCAGGTGGTAGATACAAAGAGCAAATTTTCTTAGAAGATCTAGATGATATACAAAGCTTCTATGTAAATAAGAGCGAAGATAAACTTTATCTACTCACAAAGAAGCAGATCTATCAGGTAGAAATGTAGCCTTGCCTTTACCTTTGCCTTTGCCTAAAATAAGACCATGAATGAGGCAATAAAGGATCTAAAGGCAGGGGGAATGATTATCGTCATTGATGATGAGGATCGTGAAAATGAGGGTGATTTGGTTATGGCCGGACAATTCGCTACTCCGGAAGCTATCAATTTTATGGTTAAAGAAGGCAGAGGATTGGTTTGCACACCGATTGATGAAGAACTTGCCTATAGGCTAAATTTCCACCCAATGGTTGCGAATAGCGATGGCAACTGTAATTTCTCTGTTTCTGTAGACGCAAAAGAAGGCACCACAACCGGAATTTCAGCTGCAGAAAGAGCGAACACCATTAAAAAAATTGTGGACAAAACATCAACCGCCAACGATTTCATCAGACCAGGGCATATGTTCCCATTAATAGCAAAACAAGGCGGTGTCCTCGTAAGAGCTGGTCATACAGAGGCTGCAGTAGACTTAATGAAACAAGCGGGACTATCCCCTGTTGGAGTTATTTGTGAAATTATGAACGAAGATGGAACCATGGCCAGATTACCAGACCTCGAAAAATTCGCCAAAAAACACGGTCTCCGCATTATTACTATAAAAGATTTGATTAATTACAGGAGTAAAAATGAAAAATTAATTGTGAAAGAAGCGGAAACAAATTTGACAACAGAACATGGGAAATTCAAAGTATATGTTTACAAGAGTTTGATTGACTACAAAGAACACGTGGCTTTCGTAATGGGTAACATAAAGAATAAAAGTGCACTTGTTAGAGTTCATTCAGAATGTCTTACTGGAGACATTTTTGGCTCAAAACACTGTGATTGTGGACAGCAATTAGATAAATCTTTGGATATGATTAGTAAAAATGGTAGTGGAGTACTACTTTATATGCGACAAGAAGGCAGAGGTATAGGGCTTGCGAATAAAATAAAAGCGTATAAATTGCAAGAAAAAGGCTTAGATACCGTAGAAGCCAACCATCAACTTGGATTTAAAGGCGATTTAAGAGATTATGGAATTGGTGCTCAGATATTAGCGGATTTGAGCATAAAAGAAATTGAATTACTTACTAACAACCCTAAAAAAGTAATTGGCCTGGAGGGATATG
>JAHIYT010000086.1 GCA_018814945.1 Patescibacteria group bacterium | reverse complement strand
TCGACGGTGTTGAATTTCAATCACGTTTAAATGGTGAAAAGATTTTCCTAACTCCCGAAAAAGCCATAGATATCCAAGAAAAATTAGGATCAGATATTATTATGGTTTTAGATGAATGCCCAGCCGCAGATAAGGATAAGAAATATGTAGAAAAATCCCTAAGCTTAACCACAAAATGGGCAAAAAGGTGTAAAGAACATCATAAATCAAAAGACTCTCTGTTATTTGGAATAGTACAAGGTGGTATGCATCCAGATCTCCGCAAAAGGTCTGCTGAAGAACTAGTTGAAATAGGCTTTGATGGCTATGCAATTGGAGGGTTATCCGTTGGCGAGCCAAATGAGGTAATGTATGAAATGCTAGATGTAACAGTTCCAAATCTCCCAGAGGACAAACCTCGTTATTTAATGGGTGTAGGAACTCCATTAGATATATTAGAAGCAGTAGAGCGGGGGATAGATATGTTTGATTGCGTACTACCAACTCGCAATGCCCGTCATGGACATATGTTTACATCAGAAGGTGTAATCAGATTAAAAAGGGCGGAATACAAAGATGATTTTACCCCACTCGATCCAAATTGTGATTGCTACACATGTAAAAATTTCACCAAAGCATATCTTCGTCACTTATTTATATCAGGAGAAATCCTCTCTCTTCGTTTAAACACCCTCCACAACGTCGCATTTTATCTCCGATTGATGAAAGATATTCGTAATGCGATAAAAGAGGATAGATTCGATGAATTTAAGAAGGATTTTCTTGCGAAATTTAAAATTTAAAATTGTAAATTTAAAATTGAATTTACCACCTCAATCCCAACTCACCGATAAAAAATACGCGGAAATAATCCACCTTATTAAAGATCTCAACGTCGATTTGAACGACATCGAAGAGAGGTTTATTCACGGTGGGGGACGTGGTGGTCAAAAGATAAATAAATCCAGTAATACCGTTCAGCTTAAACATTTGCCAACTGGTACTTTGGTTAAATATCAAAAAAATCGAGTCAGGGCAATGAACCGAATTTTGGCTCTGAGAGATCTTTTAGACAAGCTAAATCCCGATTCAAAAAAACTTAAAGATGCAGAAAAAATCCGTAAACAAAAAAGCAGACGAAAGCGTAAAAATTTGAAGAAAGAAGAATAGATGTGATAGAATACCCTCCGATAACAAAAAGATATGAAGCCCTCTACAGCACAAATAGCTCAAGCCCCAGCTTTTTCAGGTAGATCAGAAATCTTAGAACAAATACATGGTCTAAATATTAGAGAAAGGATTATGACGTTTTTAAAAGGGCTTTCGGGTAGTTCCGTTCAGTCGGAAAGGAGGGCGGATGTTTTCTGGAAAGAATTGATTATAGAAAAAGCTGTAATAAATGCAATTATGTCAGGCGAAAATCCAACTATGGCCAGAATTAAAGCCGATATGGAACACAGAAGCGACAAAATAGCTCTTTACAAAAAGTGAAATCCATGATAAAAATGAAGTAGGAAGTAAGTAATAAATATATGCACACATTATATTTCACATCACAGGGAAATATAGGTCTCACCGAGAATCGCTTATGCTTTGAAAAGTCAGTCGAAGCGACTGATACAGTTGCAGAAGCTGACGACCAAAGTGCAAGAGATAAGGCTTTCCAAGTTTTAAGAGACGGAGATAAGCCAAGAGCTCAAGTGTCTGCAGATGAAGCCGAAACTCTAATAAACCTTAGAGATGCATTAAGCGCTATCGCAAGACAAAGAGGCGAAAATGACGAAGTCGCTCCCACTTCACTTACGACCTATCCAGCTTACGGCGAAGAACAAGTAGCTGGATAATAGTTAAATATTTCTCGTTGCCCCATATTTTTAAGTATGCCCTTCAAAAAAGAATCCCGTTTATTATTCGTAAAAAAACCAGGTGACTCCAACATTCCTACTGACATTCAAAGTGAAGGGTTTTTTGTTGAAAAACAAAGGGTTGAGGAAAGACTTCCTGAATACTGTAGTAGACAGCTAACTGCATACCTTGAGACATGTAATGATACCAAGCTTAGGAATGTAATTACAGTTGAGACTGATGAAGGGAAGACTCCGCTCATAGATGAGGTGCTCAAAAGAATAAAAGAAGGCGCATGCGGGTATATCAAAAGGAACGTTCCATTACTTAACAGAATGTCTGCCGTTGAGAGAGATATAACAGGAGATGTAACCTTTTTTGAAGAATCAGTTTTGGCTCAAATCAAAGAAATAACTCCACGTATTTGTAGGGAGGTATATTTGGAGCTGGATAACGAACGACTCAAGTTGGATAGCATGAAAGATGAATTAACGGGGCTTCCTAACAGACGCTCATACAATGAACATAAAGTGGCTGAGATTGCATATACCGAGAGAAATGGCCCTCTTATGCTTTTGATTTTTGATATCGATCACTTTAAATCGGTTAACGATGAGTATGGACATCTTGCTGGTGATCAGGTGTTAAAAGAAATGGGTAGAAGAATTAGAGAAGTGGTCAGAGATGCCGATTTTGTTTGCAGATGGGGCGGTGAAGAATTTGTTGTTTTGATGCGTAATACCACCATAGAAGGAGGTAAATTAGGTGCTGCAAGAATAATGGAAGCAATTACAGTAGAGCCGTATGAAATTGAAGATCAGCACGGAAAAACTATTATTTTAAATAAAACCGTCAGTATTGGTGGCGCCCCTTTTACAGGTAGAGATCTTGATCCAACAGGCGAAATTATGGAGAAATCCGCAGACAATTGTTTATATATTCTTAAAGGAAAAACGCCTGACAACCACGGACATACTGCTGACAGAAGAGGGAACATTGCATTTAATGGTCGTGTGATTCCCAAAGGAGAAATCAAACAACTTCAAGAAGTGCTAAGTCAAAGAGATGAAAGAGGTAAGATTGTAGGTTTAAACGCCCCTAAAGACCCAGCTGAGACTTAATACTGTTTAGATCAGAAAGTCCTTTCAGTCCTTCCATAGTTTCGCCTACCTGATTAAAGTCGACAGTGCTTTTGATGTAATCCGCTACCCAGAAAGCTCCCATTATTGGGATAACCACAAAGATAATAAAGATAACCAAACTCATAATAGTTCGCACTATTTGCCAGTTCTTCATGCTTTTTTGGTAAGCAAGAATCTTATCTACTTTTTCTTCTAGTGTCATATTATCGGTATCCATGGTGTTTTCTAAGGTTATGGTATTACTTGGAATGAAAACTTGAAAATCTAAAAATCTGAAAACTGTAGTTTTCAAGTTTTCAAGTTTTCATTAATTATACGTATATTAGCTTCGCGGATGTCTTTCTGCGGCATAACAGATGGAGCTCCAAGAGTTAAGTCTTTAGCTTTTTGATCTTTAGGGAATGCAATTACTTCACGAATGTTAGGTTCACCAGCAAATATCATAACTAATCGGTCCAATCCCCATGCAATACCACCATGTGGAGGTGCACCATAGCTAAATGCTTCCAGCATATGACCAAATCTCATTTCAGCATCTTCAGGTGTTATTTTTAGAATATCAAAAATCTTTTTCTGCAATTTATGCTCATGAATTCTAACACTTCCACCACCAACTTCAGAACCGTTTAATACAATGTCATAAGCAACGGATCTGGCTTTTTCAGGCTCAGTATCCAATAAATGATGATCTTCATCCAT
>JAHIYT010000012.1 GCA_018814945.1 Patescibacteria group bacterium | reverse complement strand
CTTCTTTCGTTCCCAAACTTTCGGGGTGAAATTGAACACCAAATACTGGATACTTGTTATGCTTAACACCCATTATTAAAAAATCGGACGTATGAGCTATCGTATCAACCTCGTCATTCATCCAAAACGGTGTGTCGACTATTAAAGAGTGGTAACGCATGGCTTCGAATGGGTTGTGAATTCCTTCAAATAAGGACACAGGACACTGAACACAGGGCTCAGCTGTTTTCTGTTTTCTGCCTCCTGTGTCCTTAAAATATATTTTAGATCTTTTTCCATGCATTATTTTTGGTGCGCGGACGATAGTTCCACCGAAAAATTTACAAATAGCCTGATGACCAAGACAAACTCCGAGAATTGGGATTGTTTTGTAGAATTCTTTAATCACATCAAACATAATCCCGACATCTTTTGGCTCGTCAACAGTTCCAGGACCTGGGGATAGGATGATGTGAGTTGGTTTTAGCTTTTTTATTTCAGCGATTGTAATTTTGTCATGAAAAAAAACCTCGGGTTTTCCCCCGAGCTGGCCTACGTATTGTTTGAGTATGTAGGTGAATGAGTCGTAGTTGTCTATTATTAATGTCTTCATATTTCCGATAGAGGGACCGATTGTGAGACCTGTTGTGGAATCCACAACTGGTCCAACGATTGGTCCCTCAACTGGTTAGATTTCATAATAAGTTTTCTTCGCTAATGCAGACGATTCCACTAATTCATTAAACATACAATTTTTACAAGTTGCCTCTAGATTTAACCACTTTTCACTTTTATATTTTGGAATACTGATTTGCGCGTAAGCATGGCCCGGTACAAATACAAGCTGTGTTCCATTGCCGATTGCCTTTTCTAGCGCGAGGAGAAGTACTGCCATATCTTCACAATCTGCTCCGCCTGTTTTTAATACGGTGATTGGATTTTCTAACTGATCATGAAAACTTGCATCTGGAACATATTGAATATTATCGCGTACAAAGTAAAAGAGGGCTCTGCTCTGACAAACTCGATCCGCCTTTTTGCAGGACTGAGCCGCAATGTAATTTGCCACTTGTTTTATATAATCTCGTGATTCTTCGATAGCTATTTTAACCTCATCAGACCTGTGTGATGTGAAAGGCTGACTTACATCGGGTAAAAAATCCTGAATCTCATAAAGTGTAGGAATATTCACTGGTTCTGGATGCATTAGATAAAAATATCCTTGCAGAGATAAAAGGAACAAAGCAATTGCTAAAAATAAAGCTAAGAAGCTGTAGAATGGATTACGTTTTTTTGGCTCTATGAAGTCAGAATCGATATTCATACAATGTTTAGGCTAATGTCGAGATTTGGAGCTTTCGTTGTAATGGCACCAGATGAAATTGCGGAAATTCCTTTAATTACATAGCTAGAAATATTTCTTTCGCTAATTCCACCGGAAAGTTCTATGTGTATTCCGGCTTTTTTTAATTTCGGCACGGCTTTTTTAATTTCGTCGGGTTTAAAATTATCCAGCATCACGACAATCTTCTGTTTGATACTGAATTCTTTTTTTAGCTCATCGTAAACTTCCAAAAAATAATCGACTTCTTCATTACTTTCCATTTCAATTTCCACAAAACGAATTTTTAGATTCTTTTTAAGGACTTTTTTAAAACTTTTCTTCCAATTGTCTGTAAGGGCTAAGTGGTTTTCCTTTATTAAAACTGCATCATTTAAATTTAAACGGTGAGTTGCCGCACCTCCAAGGGCTGCAGCTCTTTTATCCATTAATCCCCAAATGGTTTTGCGCGTTGCAAGTAGTTTTATGTTTTTTGGTAGCTTAGAAGCTAGACGATTTGTACTTGTCGCAACACCACTCATTCGTTGTATTAGATTAAGAAGCGTTCTTTCTACTGACAAAATTTTATTTGCGGAGCCAGACACCTTCAAAACAACATCTCCCGGTTTTATAACTGAGCCATCTTCAATTTTTTTAAGGATTTTGATTCCTATTTTTTTCAAAAACCATTCAGCCTCATACATTCCGGCCATAATTCCACCTTGGTTTGTAACAAGCTCTGCAGTAATTTTGCGTCTTCTCTTAGGAACGAAGTACTTTGTGGTGACGTCACCCTTATCTAGATCTTGTTTGTACGCTTCCCACACATAAAACTGCACCGCCTTTTTATAGGCAGGGTTTTTGAGGATTAATTCTTGAATAGCATTAAAAAACATTACATCAGATTAAGTGTGTAAAGTAATTATAATACAAACTTCACTATTCACTAGGGGAAATTAGCTTTCTATCTTTTCAGTAATTCTTCCTTTTACCACCCTAAATGATCTTGGCTCCATTGGCTCAGCTTTTGGAAAGTCTTTTGGATCATTCTTAATGTTTCTAACGTGAACCATCATTTCCTTTGCTATACTTTTCGCTACTAATGTACACCTTTCTGATTCCTTACAACCGTCAACAACACATAAGGAAATTAAATTACCAAGTGTTTTTCTGATGTCGACGCATTGCTGTTCGCTTTCCTCTGTCGGATTGCATTCTTTATGATGATCGGAAAGAAGAACCGTAAAATACGCTCTTTTCATCGTAGGAAAACGTGTACATATTTCAGTTGGCCTTATTGGAGTAACATTCTTATTCATTGTTCTTATTGTACAGAAGAAGCGGCCTTTTTTCTTCCTATTAAACTTAGAAATCGATTCCATAAACTTCCGCGGGCCTCTTCTCTTTGTTTTTTCCCCAATACTTGATTTGCATATGCCATAGCAATTGCTATTTCTGTATCTCGTGACATTGCTCTACTTGGAGTTGCTTCAGCTTTTGCAACCAATTCTGTGTGCAATGGGTTTAAATCCTGAGCAATATAATTCACACATCTATCCTTAATATCACAACGAGTATCTTTGCAAAACTTTGTTACCTGTCTCAAAAAACTTTTTGCATCTGCTCCGAATTCATTTAATACTTCCATATTCTCATCTTGTTTTAGAGATATTAACTTGTCTGTATTAACTCTCATATTAAAAGCTTCAGCAGCCTGTAGAAAATGATAATTCTGACACCATCTAGGATCTGATTCTAAATTTGCTTCTATAGGGTCTATTAAGTCTTGAGTTTTCATAGCAACTTTATTAAAAAAATGTTAAATTCTGATTCGGATTTTAACACAAAAAAGCTAAGCTTGTCAAGCTTCTATATCCCGTAAATCTATATTAAACCTGAGTCTCAGCAATGAATGTTTTTGCTTTTGTATAATTCTCTTCCTCGAGTCTTCCTTCTTCTCTTAGAATGTCGAGAAGCTCATTTATTCCAATTACACTGTGCATTTTGTATCCTTTTTCTTCTAATTTGCGAGCACCACCTTGTTCACGATCTACAAGAATTACAAAGTCTGTGATTTTTAAACCGGATGCCTCGAAAGGTTCAATTGTTTCAAATTTACTAGCACCATCAGTTATTAAGTCATCGATTATAAGTGCTGTGTCACCTTCGTTAAATACACCTTCAATCTTCTTTTTTGTACCATAATCTTTTACCTCTTTTCTTGCATAAACCATTGGCCAGTTTTGATCGAGCGAAATTGCTGTTGCTATAGGAAGTGCCGTATATGGAATTCCGGCGATCACATTAAATTTAAGATTTTTTGCAATTTCAACCATTGCATCACTAATGAGTTTAAGAACTTTTGGATGAGAGCACAAAAGCCTTAGATCAATGTAAATTGGAGACATAATTCCTGATTTAAGTTTAAATTCTCCGAATTTCACTGCTCCAATTTCGTGGAGTGCGAGAGCGATTTCTTTCTTCATAATTGTGATTAGTTAAATTGCTAACCAGATTTTAACAGGCATTTAAATTATCACAAAGTTTTTTCAGATATTATTTCCTTAACTTACTCTTCTTTATTTTTTCAGGAAGTGCGATATAAAATGTGCTACCTTTATTTAGTTTTGATTCAAACCAGATCCTGCCATCGAGCGATTGGATTATGTGTTTAGTTATATTAAGATTTAAACCAGATCCTTCGGTATATCTCTTCATCGCATTTTCTGCTCTAAAGAATTTAGTGAATACTTTTTTCTGTTCAGGCTTTGATATTCCTATACCATCATCTTTCACACTGATAATAAATTCTTTTTCTTCTTTTTTTAGACCTACAAGCACATCTGATTCGGAATAAATGACTGCATTATCTAGGAGACTTTCTATGGCTTGTGATAAGAGGTCTGAATCTGTAGATAAGGCATATATAATATCTTTTTGCTTTTTGAATTTAATCTTTCCATCTTTTGTTTTATCAATGGCCTTTTTTACTAAACCATCCAACTGGGTTTTTTCAAGATTAACCTTCATCTTCTTTATTTCAGCTTCGGAAGCATAGAAAAGTTTATTAACAACACTAGACATTATTTCAGTGCACTGTCTGGCATCATCCAGTAGTTCCTTTTGCTCTTTTTTCATGTGACTACAAGTACTTTCCAAAAGGCTCATTGCCCCCTTTATACCTGCTAATGGTGTTCTTAATTTGTGCGAAGCAATTGTAAGAAATTTATTTTTTGCCTGTTCCAATCCTTTTTCCTCCGTTACGTCCCTGATCCAAATAAAATGTCCAAAATAGCCTCTTACTTCCGCCGTATGGTCAATGAGGCAGCGTAAGAATATTTCATAAATTTTATCGTCAATTTCTACATCTATAATGTTGGATGGGTTCCCATTAACACATTCTTCTACGTGTTTTTTCAATTTGTATTTGGAGAATTTTTTATAAAGAGCTTCGAGTAATTTTCTATCGCTATCACTCTTAGAGTTAATTATTGCTTTTGCCTCTTTATTTATAAACATTGGTTTTCCGGAATTATCTAGAAAAATGGCACCTGTTTCCATGTTTTCTGCAATATGTGAAAGTTTTGTTTTTTCTTTTTTTAGTTTTTCTGTACGTTCTTTAATTTTGTAGTAGAGGATATTTATTTTGGCTGCTTCTTTTCTCCATCTCCATGAAATATAGGAAATTATTATCATGGTAATGAACCAAACTATAAATACCGGTAGGACTATTTTTACACCCTTTTCTACATCGCAGAACATAAGAAAAGTTGCAACGATACCTAACGAATACATGCTGATCAATGTTCCAAAGGTCTCAGCAAGTATTAATTTTCCGAGTGGTAATTTGTTGGTCCTCTTGTAAAAACCATGAGCTTTTAGGATGATAATTATACTGCCCAAAATAAGCACTGGCCAGCCAGCAAATAAGATAATTGATCTAATCATTTCCATTTTCATGTTAATTTTTGTTTTTTACTTTCATGGCAGACCATAATACTGATGTAGTACGTGGCAGGCCCAGAAGGATTTGAACCCTCACCAACGGTTTTGGAGACCGGTATGCTACCATTACACTATGGGCCTATTTCGTAAAGATTTTACCCGACAGATAATTAAAAGTCCAAGCAAATATCTATATACTTGGCTTATTTTCTGTAATTATTAAGAGAATTTTTTACTAAAAATAACTTTAAGTAAAATTAGAATCGGGAAGATTTCTAGGCGACCAAAAAGCATCGCAATAATCAAAACTGTTTTTAATAAACCGTTTAGTAAAAGTAAATCCATAGACTGCAAACCAACTGTACCTAAGGCTGAAAAAATCTGAAAAGAGCTATCAAAAAAAGAATAACCAAAAAGCATAAAAATTATAGTTCCGCACAGCAGAATAAACAAATATGTAAAAACAAATATTCCGATATTAACTAATTTGGCTTCGTCTACATTTTCGTTATTAATTTTTAGAGGTATTACGGCACGACTTGGAGAAATTAATTTGCGTATAGACCAAGGAATTGTCTTGATAAGATAGTAGATTCTAAAAATCTTCATACCCCCCGCCGTACTTGCAAAAGTGCCTCCTATCATCATACCGATCATAATTGCGACAACAAAGAACTCAGGTATGAAATGGAAGTCTGTTACCGAATAACCAGTAGTAGTAAAAGAAGAAATTAGTTGGAATAAAACGATTTTAAGATTTGGAAAAACTATTAGAGTTAAAAGAGAAGTAATGAGGATTATAAGAAGCATTAGATTTTTTTCAAAAGAAGTGAAAAATGCCTTAAACTTTTTAAGTAATAATTTATTGTGTGTAACAAAAGAAGTAGCTCCTATTAACATCATTAATTCAAGAACTAATAATACTTCCCAGCTATCATAAAAAGTGTTAGTAACGCTAAATCCACCCCTTGAAATAGACGTGAAAGATAAAGCTGTGGATTCAAAAATTGATAACCCGAATAGTCGAAGTAAAAAAACCCCAAGTGTCGTGTAAACAATATAAATAGTTAATATATTTCTTAGCGACCCCTTAAAACTACCCTCGGGTTTTTCTGAAATCCCCTGAGCCTGATATAGCTTAACGGTTTTTTGACTCTCATTCTCCAGCTCTCGTAAGTTTACATTATCATGATGATGTAAGCGACTAAAAATAAATAAAAAAATTGTTACGATACCAATTCCACCAAGCCACTGAGTTATTGCCCTCCACATTAATAATGATTTTGGCAAAATTTCCAAATTATTATAAAGAGTTAGGCCTGTTGTTGTGAAACCTGATACAGATTCAAAATAAGCATCAAGGAAATTAAAATTCATACTTGGCAGGAATGAAATAGCTCCCATCATTGGCAAGAGTACAAAGGAAATTGCAGAAAGCATAAGACCGTGTTTGAGGGAAAAGAAAACACGTTCATCCGGAGTAAAACGAAAATAATAAATCAAGAACCAACCAACCAAAAGTGAAAGTGTCATTGAAAATACAAAGAGTATTATGGGTTCATTTAAATAAAACCCCATAGCAATTGGTATCAGGCGAAAGAATGCGGAAATTACGAGCAAATACCCAAGATAACGATAAACAAGCTTCATTTTTTATTAATTAAATCCTTCAGAGCTGGTAAATCTGAAGTCTTAGCTGCAATTAGGAGTAGATCTCCTGCCTCTATCTTTAATTTTTTATTTGGAATAATCATTTCGCCACTTCTGTAAACTACTGCGATAGAAGCTTTTTCAATTTCGGCATGATTTCCTAAAAGAGGACTTTCCTCGGAAACAACTAATTCAACAAGCTGTATTTCACCTTCTCCAAGTTGGGCTAAAATACGGGCATCTCCAACTTGGTAGAGCAATCTTTTAATAGCAGTGACGTTCGTTCCAACGGATGAAACGATACTGGTTATTCCAAGGTGTGTAAAAAGTTCTTCATTTTTTGGCTCAAGTACAACTGCTATAACCTTAGGTACACCTTCTGTTTTAGCAATTTGAGCAACCATTAAGTTGGTTTTATCATCTGCGGTTGCAACAATTGCATCTTGCTCGGCAAGGTTAGATTCCTTGAGAACCTGAATATCACCTCCATCCCCCTGAATAACAAGAGCATGAGTTTTATCTGCAAGGTTTTTTGCTACTTCAGGATCTTTCTCAACAATGGTTACCTCATGCTCTTCTCCAAATAAATTTGCCAGAGTTAAAGCTGTAGCACTACCACCAACAATAAGAATTTTCATTTTTTTAGGTTATTTGTAAGGAATTATAACATTATTTAAATTATTTAATT
>JAHIYT010000085.1 GCA_018814945.1 Patescibacteria group bacterium | reverse complement strand
GGGCTTGGCAATAAATTTCTTGCAAACATTCGAGAATGCCATGCAATTGCTCAGGTAATACGTTTTTTTGAGGACCCGGATATTACCCATGTTCACGGTGGAATTAATCCAAAATTGGATATGGATATAATTCATTTGGAATTAATTTTGGCAGATTTGGATACTGTATCAAGAAGACTCTCAGAAACTGAGAAAAAGGCCAAAAGCGGAGACAAAGAATTCACTCGGCAGACAGCTATATTAGCTAGAATTAAAGAGGCTCTGGATGCTGAGAAATTGGTTATTAACCTCGATTTTACAGATGATGAGAGAGAATTTGTAAAAACCCTGCACTTACTTACAAATAAACCATTTTTATACATCGCAAACTTAAAAGAGGCACAACTCGCTGATTTTGATGCCGAAAAAGTGAAAAAAGACCTCAATTTGGGAGATCATGAAGAAGTTCTACCTATTTCCGCAAAAGTTGAAGAGGATTTAGTGTCTTTTTCACAACAGGAAGCAGATGACTTTTTGAAAGATTTAGGACTTAAAGAATCAGGCTTGAATGCCGTAATTCGCTCTGCTTACAAGCTTTTAGGCCTCCATACATACTTTACGGCTGGCCCACAAGAAGTCCGCGCATGGACGACCAAAATAGGTTCTAAGGCACCGCAAGCAGCAGGTGTAATTCATACCGATTTTGAAAAAGGATTTATAAAAGCAGAAACCATTTCTTACAACGACTACATTTCTTGCAATGGTGAGTTAGGAGCAAAAGAAAAAGGTAAAATGCGTATGGAAGGAAAAGAATATGTGGTACAAGACGGTGATGTAATGCACTTTAAATTTAACGTGTAACTTATTACAAGATTACAAGATTAGTTATTACAAGATTTATTTTTTGTGGTATATTGTCGCACTAGCATTTAAATGAATATTATGAAATATGAGAAATTTGAGGATATACCAGTTTGGATACAAACTAGATCATTCCTAAAACTTATTTATTCACTTTGCAATAAAGCAAGCTTCCAAAATGACTACTCGTTAATGGATCAGATTAGGCGAGCTAGCGTTTCAATTTTGTTAAATTTATCTGAAGGTTTTGAAAGAAAAACAAACAAAGATTTTGCAAGGTTTATCAATCAATCTAAGGCTTCTGCTGGCGAAGTGCGCTGCGCTTTATATATTGCATTCGATTTAGGTTATATTTCCAAGGAACAATTTGGTATGCTCATTACTGAAATTATTTCAATCGGTAATCAGTTATACAAATTTGAGAAGTATTTATTGAATACACACATAAAATAATTTTGTAATCTTGTAATAACTAATATTGCAATAAGGATGCACATACGCAAGAATATGATTCAAAACAACGAGGGTTTTGTATGTCAAAAATGCAGAATTAAAGTAGAGCCTCATCCTGGTGGAAGTTGTCGTAACCATTGTTCATTTTGCTTATATTCTTTGCATGTAGATTTAGACGTACCGGGTGATCGCGCAAATGAATGTAAAGGCCTTATGAAGCCAATTGGCATAGAGCTGAATAAAAAGAAGGGGACTCGTATAATTCACATGTGTCAGGAATGCGCCCATAAATCTTATAACCGCACTGCCCCAGATGATAATTTCGATTTAATCTGCGAGCTCTCCAAAATTCCTCAATAAGCATTGACAAATTCTCATTTACTTGGTTTAATTATAAACCAAATAACCACCCCTCAATGAGAAACAACCCGGAATTACCCGAAAGACCAACAATTCCATTTGGAAGATTGGCCGCCATTCTTGTTTTGGCCGGACTTTCCGGATGTAATCTTATAATTGAAGATATACAGGAGGAGTTTGATCCTCAATCTATTGAACAAGCTCCGGATCCAGAACCAGAACAAGCCGAGAAGGAAAAGGCCAAAATAATTCCAATTTGCAAAGGCAAGAAGCCAAAACCAGGTCCATTTTTGACAGGAAAAGAGCCAGTTGATGTAGTTTGTGTTGTAGATGGTGATACTTTTGATGTAAGACTAAAAAATCACAATGGTCGAATTATGAGAGTCCGCCTTAGAAGCGTAGAATGTCCTGAAAGTTGGGAGAATGAAAAATGCATGAGAAGTGGTAAAAAAGAATGTAAGAAACAAGTTAAAGAGGGAAGAAAAGCAAAAAATAGATCAAGGAGTATGTTTGGTAACGGCCATGGTTATCTAATGCCAAAATATCACAACGACCCATATGGAAGAAAAGTAACTGAATATTACCTTCAAAACGGCGTTCAGCTTAGCAGACAGCTTATCCGAAAGGGTTTGTGTACAAATTATTACAAGAGTAAAAGGAAGAGATAATTATTATCTAATCCTTTTTTATGGAGCGGGTGAAGGGGCTCAAACCCTCGACCTCTGCCATGGCAAGGCAGCGCTCTAATCAACTGAGCTACACCCGCGCGAGTAGCGAGTAACACGGTGCGAACGAAACTAGTCCGTAAGACGTAGTGCAGTAAGCATGAATTTAGAAGTGATTTGCGTAGAAAATTACAATGAATTCAAGTGTTACCCTATTGAACAGTGCTAGACGATTCTAACAAATTTATTATGATTTGCAAATAAATATTTTTTTGACATCTCCAAAAACTAGTGTATATTGAAACACTATTTTTTAACTAAAGTTGCCATGCCAGAAAGAAACGAAGAATTTGTTCCATCAGTTATTGTAGAAATAGATGAACAAGGAAATGTTCTAAATCCAGAGGAAGCTGTTTGTAGTGATCCTGATTGCCCAATGAGTGATCCCGAAAATGTAGCTAAAATAGCCAAAAGTGTAGCCGGATTAATCGAAGAAGGCAGAGAAGCTATGGATCGTTTTGCTAGTAATGATGGTCGAAGAAGCACTGTTGGCTATTCAAGAGCTTACGCCGATAAATTCGACGGTATTTTCCGACAAGGAAATGATACTGAGCACTAAAACTTAGCTCACCATCTTCAAAAATTCCTCAGACTTGATTGAATAATTCAAAAGATTCTCAAGCATCATTTTAATCAAATGCCAGACTTGAATTTTCTCTCCTTTGTTCGGCGCAACTTTTGCTATGGCAGGGAAAGGATACTTTTGCATGAAATTAACCCATTTAATTAGTGGGGGAGTAAGCCTTGGATCGGATGGAGAGTTATAACCACTTCTTACCACGCTCCCATCCTGCAAACTCAAAAATAGTGGCTCAGATAGATCCAATTCTTTATTACTACGAGCACATTTGTTCCATGGAGCCATAAAACCAAGAAGGCCAAGTAATTTTATAGTGAAGGCATATAAAACCAATTCACTCTTTTCATTTTCGCTATCTATTTGGTTTAAAGTATCTACAGCAAGTTCGTAAACTCCATCTATTTGTTGTTCATCCTGGATAAGCCTGTGAGTTAGTTCTGCGATATAAAATAAAATACTTTGTGTCCTTAAATCCGCTTTATGAAATTCCCAATTATGAATTGGCTCTACCTCATTCAAATATTCCAAATTTCTACCCTTAAAAGAGGTAAACTTTATTTTATACAAAAGATCTAGTTTTCCGCAGAACTTACTTTTGGTTCGCCTGCATCCTTTTGCATGCACACACACTTTTCCAATATCTTTGGTTAGCACAGTTAATATCTGATCAGCATCGTTTAAATTAATGCGTTTTAAGATTATTCCTTCGGTTTTTGTGTGTTTATTCATTAATAATTAAAATAGTGTTTTTTACGTAAATATAGTTCGATAGCCAAATAACTACTAAGTATTCCGGCAACTACTGCCGCAAGCATTTGCCAACTCAAAGTAATCCAAAATCTCTCCTCAAAATGCCAGAGAATTGAATTAAGACCCGCGAGCAAGTTCTCATTACTTATTATAGCCACCAAATTTCTGGTTAAGTATGCCAATACAAAGCGAGAAAAGCCAATGCTCACAAGTAACGCCGATACAGCAAATACAATGCCTTCAAATATAAAACCTGCCCTTATAAAACTGTGTTTTGCACCCACCAGCTTCATAATATGTATTTCATGCTTGTGGGTATGAATGTTGATATTAATGCTGTTAAAGATTATCAAAATACCAACAAAAGCAAATATTAAAATCAACCACGTACCAATTCTTTGAATAAAACGAGTAATATCTAAAATTTTCTCATTCCTAGTCTTCTGGTCTATATCCTGTGAAAGCTTTTCCTGATTAACTATCTGGCTGAATTGCGGTTCCTGCAAGTATGAAATAATTACGTTATTATCAGCAACATCGTAATTAACAATCCTTATAACATTTGGTAGTGGGTTTGTAAGCTGATGGTGATCTAAAAAGGAAATAATATTTGGATATTTAGAACCAAAACGGTCTAAGGCTTCAGCTTTACTAACATAAACAACCTCCTTTACTTCAGGTCTTTTACGCAGATTTTCTGCAAATATTTGAATGTTGTAATCCTCTACGGTTGGTTGTATTTCAATGCTAATATCCAATTTTTCACCCACATTCGCAATAACCGACTCAGCCGCATAACTAAGTGCAAGAACTAAATTAAAAACAAAAAACATTAGTGAGATTATCACAATCGTAGCTATGGAAAGAAGTTTATTTCTCAACAAATTATGCCATGCATTCAGCAGAGCTCGTTTAAGCCAAGTCGAGTATTTTTTTATATTTTTTGAGAAAGGCATTTTTTGTTTTTTGCTTCAAGTTAAATATAACAAAAACACTCACCCTTGTACAATAGATTTATTCAAAAAAACAGGACTCAGGATATAGAACACAGAAAACAGTAAGGAGTCAACTGAGTCCTGTGTTCTAAGTCCTGTGTTCTTAATAAAGAAGATTTGTACTTTTCAGGCTCAAGAGCATCAATTCTAATGATTTCAATATGTGGAAAAGTACGCTTTAAATCATCAATATTAGCCTTTTGATCGTAACCTAGACCAATTACATCAGGTTGAAATTTATTTATCCAATGATAGAAGTCTTTCGCATGTCCTATTAAAACTTTATCAACAATTTCCTTTTTCTTAATTATTTCAAGCCTCTCTTTCTCATTAAATTTAGGGTTTTTACCCTTAATTCTTTTTACATTTCGATCACGAGCTACTACCAAATAAATCTCATCTCCAAGTTTTTTTAACTGCCTCAAAAAAAACACATGGCCCTTATGGAGGCCATCAAAGGTGCCAAAGCCCATAACTTTTATAACTTTGCTCATTAGGGCAAGTCTATTTTTTAATTTGATTCTTAATCCCCTGGAATCTATCCAAAAATCCTTTTGCAGCCATATAACATTCTTGAATACGAGAATTATCAGGATCAATATCCATAGCTTGTTTTAAAAGCTCAACAGCTTTCTCGAAATTTTTAGTTTGCAAGTAGCAAATACCCAAATCACATAATGTTAGGCTGTTTTCTGGATCTAAATTAAGAGCTCTCTCTAAAATCACAATTCCCTGAGTTCTTTTGTTATTGTTAAAAGACGCCCATCCTAAACACCTCAAAACTTCCGGATTATTTGAGTGAAGGTCATTTGCTTGTTTCAAATGATCCAACGCAGTTTTCCAATCTTGTTTTTGAGATGCAATGAAACCAAGAATGTAGTGAGCAGTATAGCTTTTTCCGTTTAATTTCAAGGCGTGATTACAAGCTTTTTCAGCTCTATCAAATTTATCAAGACTCACATAGTTGTCTGCAATTTCTTCTAATGCAGCCACGCAATTTGGGTCATCACAAAGCAGTTTCTCAGCTTCATCAATAGATTTTTCATGTTCTCCGCTAAGCTTAAGCTCCTCTATGCGATTAAGAGCGTCTGCAATATGCTCTGGAAAATCCCTGTCATTTTTCTTACTATCACCCATTTTCAATGTTTTAAAGTTACTTAATCTTAAACAAATTAATTTATAAATTCAAGTGGGATTGAAAATATTGCCACGAAGGCAGGGGGGATAGAATTAATCTTGAATCTTGAATCTTCAATTTTTAATGGATAGAAAAGCATTATTTGCGGCAACCAGTCCTTTGGCTTTTCCGGTATCAAAACGTTCACCTTCAATATTATAGGCCCAAAGTTTTTGAGATTCGCCCAATTTTATAAAACCATCTATCAAACGAATTTCTCCATCCTGCCCATGTGTGGAATTTTCCAAGGCCTCAAAAATCTCAGGTGGGCATACGTATTTTCCAATTATTCCCAAGTCACTTGGAGCCTCATCTGCACTTGGCTTTTCCACAAGCCCTTTTATTTCGTAAAGTCTGCCCCTCTGTTGACCAGGTTCTATTACTCCATACGATGAAATAGAATCTTTTGGTACTTGCTCAACTGCCATTACCACCTCTCCGGCAAAACTATCAATCAACTGTTTAGCTGCAGGAATATCACCTTTTACAATATCATCACCAAATAGCACTAAAAAAGGTTCATTCCCAACTGCATCTTTAGCTTGCAAAACAGCATGCCCATCTCCTTTGGGCTCTTTTTGGACAGCTGCTGTGAAGGATATTTTCTCAAAATCTTTTTCTGTTTTCTTTAATTTAGCTAAAAGTGCTTTATTGCCCCTTTTTTTTAAAATATTTTCAATTTTAGGTTTAGGCTTAAAATATTCAAGAATGGCTTTGTTGTCTTCAGGCACAATAAAAACCACCTGGCTAATGTCAGAGTCAGCC
>JAHIYT010000084.1 GCA_018814945.1 Patescibacteria group bacterium | reverse complement strand
TTGTTATGGCAAAACTCATAAAAATGAAATTTTTACTCATGCGGGAGGGGATTGGATGCCGGAAGAAAAAGTATCCAAACCAAAATCATCTTCATCCAAATCTCCAGTTCGTGAAGTAATTGATTATCAATATGAATTTGTGGATGAAGAGGCTGTAGGTGAAATTGAATTGATTTATGAAGAAGGAGAGATGATGTATTTGTCATTAGATGATGGCTCATTGTTTCAGGTTTCTTATGCCGGTAGTCCAGTTGATTTAAGTATGGCGAAACAACTTCTTGATATCACTCAGCCTGTGGAAATTCAATATCGAAAAGGAGGTGAAGTTAATCAACTGATTGCGATTGATCAGGTGTATCAAGAGGTGACACCCAAAAAGGGAAAGTCATATTCTATGTATATTATTGGCTTCTTTTTCCTAACCTTTTTATATTTTTTACGTAGAAAAACCACAGCCCAACCATCATTCGTAATTAGGACGTTTTAAGCCGCTAATTCTCCACCTTTCCAAGCTCTTTGGTATGCCTCTTCCATTGCTTTTTTATATACCTCTATTCTATTAATTTCTGGAAAAATTTGAGATGGGAAAAGTAACTCATCTATATGTTCTTCAAAGAATCTTTTTACTTGGTATTCTTCCCAACTTACACCTCTGCGGAATTGATAATCGGCAAAGTCTTTTGGTAGAAATATTTGAAATTCGTAATGTTGGAAGTCTCCGCATGGCTTTTTAACTTGGAGTTTAAATTTATAGAAATTCACTCCTGGATTTGTTCCAGTTGAATTTCCTTCAAATGGTACTGAACCATCCAGACTACCTTTTTCATCTATTATTTGTACTATTTCGGCACCATTAATAGCAACATGATCAAATGCGAGTTGTGGATCCGCTTCTGTTTTATCACATGATGTAAGTGTTCCAATAAGCCTTTTAATATCTAAATGTCCATAGTTGGCAAGATTTTGTTGAGTTTTTTGCTTATATTCATCTTCTAATTGTTTTTTGAATTCTCTAAAAAAATCTTCCCAATCTTCTTTGGTTTCAAAAACCATTCTAATTCCATTTCTGTCCGTGTCCTTTTCTCCAACTTCTGCTCCATATCGTAATGTTTTTGTTACACGATCGAAAGTATCCTTTTCTCTTGGGATTATATAGAAGAATGATTCCCTTTCTTCACCATCTTTATTTTCAATAATAGTTCGACGCATACCCATTCGAGTAACTCTTTCTGTAGCTTTTTTTCCTTTAGGGAGCCTGTCTTGAATTTTTGCCTTTAGAGTTTTGTGCTCTCTGTCTTTAGTGTGTCTGGAAATTAAAAACCTTTCAAAACTAACGCCTTTCTTTTGTCCTTCGGGAACATTAATCATTTTTCTATCTATAAAACCTACCATGTCATTTAGTGCGCCTTCGTGATCTTCTTCGGCTTTACTATAGTCTCTTGTTTTACCAAGTAATTCCATTAGTAATAACTTTCTTCTGGCTTCATATCTAACTCTTTTATCCCACCTTGTATCAAATGCCATAAACAGAAGCTTTGCAGCATCATTACATGTACTTACTTCAATTTTTAAACTCAGATCATGTTCATAATCTGGAAAAAATCTTTTGCCCATCTGATTAATATAGCTATCTGCACTTCTACCTTGTTCGCGCAAGCCACTCTCTTTGTCATTGTCTTGATATTTTGCCAAGAAACCTAGCCTACCAAGCATATTTCTTCGCGTTTGATCAATTATTATTTGAGTCCCTGGTCCATCTGAACTAGCGATTGTTGCTATATCTCTGAGTCTTCCAATCCCCGTTAATCTTTTTATGCGATTAGCGTATTCAACCACCATTTTTTGATGTTCTTCCGGGTGATCATTTTTTAGTCTATCAACTGTTTCTGGGTCGTAAATTGGCAACTCTTCTCCTGTATATGGGTCAACAATCGGTAGCGGTGTGTTATCCCCATTGCCAAAAGCCGCATATTTAGGCTTATGCACAACGGGTTTAAATTTCCTTTCTGTATTTTGAGGGTTGCTTGCCATACTTAATAAGGTAGAGGGGGGGGAAGAGTATCATTGTATCAAATATCTATGTTTTGTCAACTTTTTCCAATTGTTTTTTAGTTCCGTTAATTAGTACTATGTTCATGAACAAAAGTTATAAACAAACATGACATATTTTCTTCTCATTCTCGGTTTTCTTTTTTTGATAAAAGGTGCGGACTTATTGGTTGATGGTTCTAGCTCTTTGGCTAAGCGTTTTGGAATTTCCGATTTGGTAATTGGGCTTACAATTGTCGCTTTTGGTACTTCTGCTCCGGAATTATTGGTTAATATTATTGCCAGTATTCAAGGTGCGAGTGATATTGGGATTGGTAATATTTTGGGTAGTAATATTGCAAATATATTTTTGATACTTGGTGTTGCTGCAATTATTTATCCTTTAAAAATAAAAAGAAGTACGACTTGGAAAGAGATACCACTCAACATACTTGCCGCAGTCGCACTCTTTTTATTGGCGAATGATTTGCTCATAGATAAAATGCCAGAATCGATTATTACCAGAATTGATGGTTTTATATTGATACTCTTCTTTATAATTTTCATGTACTACACCATTCATTTGGCTAAGTCAGAAAAAAATCATAATGAAAAGTTTCAAAGTAAATCTGTTTTAGTTTCCATAATAATGATAAGTGTTGGTGTTGTAGGTCTTGCTCTTGGTGGTAAGTGGGTAGTTGATGGGGCGGTTGATATTGCAAAAATGTTTGGCCTCAGCGAGGCTTTGATAGGTTTAACTATTGTGGCTGTTGGCACCTCTCTTCCCGAGCTTGCTACTAGCGCAGTAGCTGCTTATAAAAGAAATACCGACATAGCAATTGGTAATGTTGTTGGGTCTAATATTTTCAATATTTTCTGGGTGCTCGGTCTAAGTGCGATAATCAAACCACTACCATTCGTACCAGAAATAAATACCGATATTATTGTATTCCTGTTTGCAACGATACTTCTTTTTGTTTTTTCTTTTACTGGCACAAAGAAGCATGTGGATAGGATTGAGGGTATTATATTCCTCGTTTGCTATATTGCATACTTGGTGTTCTTGGTTGTAAGAGGATAACTTATATCTCAGATTTGTGATCTCAGATCTAGGATCCAATCTGAGATATAAGTTCCGAGATCTGAGATTTTTGTTTTTGTTAAAATTGTGTTAATTATTATTTGACAGCTTTGCACATAATTTTTATAATTACATCCCTGCCCCTGTTTTTTTGTATACGGGTGCGGTGACGCTTTTAGCGTCTGATCATTAACATGGTGGTTACGATTTTGGGCTCACCTCCTCAACCCGAACTGACTGAGATGGTGGTTGCTGAATCAAGATGAAGCAGTACTTCCAAGCTAAGCAGTTTTTCCAAAAGGTTGAGCTCCAAAGTCGTTCCCATAAGGTGGTTGACCATATTAAAACCCCGTATTAGCGTCCGCTTAATTAACGAGGTTCTATAACAATGTAAGG
>JAHIYT010000083.1 GCA_018814945.1 Patescibacteria group bacterium | reverse complement strand
TTTCATGGAAAAAAATCACGCAAACTGAAGATATAGTTGAATTGGAATTGGATTTGACACTTAGTGATTTTATGCGCAGTGCAGAAGCTGTGGATATTCTTAGAAATAATAGAGAGATTTTAAGAAAGACTATTTTTGACCTTATAGTTACTCAAATTGTCCCAAAAATTATCGCAGATACAGGTCAACCATCAACAGTTCCCGATGAATTAAACACAGATTCAGTGATTAACAGTGAAAATAAATGGTCATTATCAGAAAGTCCAACTGAAGATATTATATCTTCAAATAGAATGAAAATTCAAATAAGCTTGAGTTCAGATCGCTCAGTAAATCCAATAACTGCATTGAATACAGCAAGAGGTAATTTAGCCGCTAATATTACTGATGGTATTGTAAATAATTTAGCTTACAGATACCTTGGCGAAGACTCATCAGAAGTAGAGTCTGAATTTAGTGAGGAGACTGCTCCTACCACTTTACACTAATCACCCTTACAAACTCTTCAAATAAGTCTCGAATTCCTCCGCACCTGGCCATTTTACCATTTGTCCGTTAACAAAAAGCGATGGAGTACCAGGGATCTGACGAACTCGGCCTTCATTTTGATGAGCCTGAACCTTTGCTTTCATTGCATGGCCATCCAGACAGCTTTGAAACTGATCACTGTTTAACTCAAAGGTATCTGCTAGAGAATAAAAGTAGTCATCGCTCAGGTTTTTTTGGTTGGCAAAAAGTTCTCCCAAATATTCCCAGCCTTTGCCTTGGTTATTTGCACATTCAACTGCTTCTGCACCGGTGAAAGCGTATTCGTGGTAGGAAAGAGGGAAGTGATAATATTTTAGCTGTACGATATCCAAATTATTCCTTACAACTTCTTCAACTTGTGGGCTTATTTGTCCACAGGCAGGACATTCAATATCTGAGAATTCCTCGATGAGCACGGAGGCATTTGGATTACCCAAAGTCATTGCATCCATTTCGGAAGCTTCGTAGTTGCATGAGGTAAGTAGAATTATTGGAATAAGTAGTAGTAATTTTTTCATACAAAAAATGAAATTATGAAATAATGATTATTTGAGTACTAGAAGCAAGTCTGAAAGATGCAGCGAGAGGATAATATTTTTTGTTAGGACACAGAATTCAGGACACTGAACACAACTGTTTCCTGTGTTCTGTTTCCTGTGTACTTTTGTAATAAAATTCACATACATAATATTAACACAAATTTTGAATAAAAAAATTACCAAATTCCAAAATACTCATGTATAATTCAAGTCCACGTTTTACTTTTGACAATTGACATGTGACATTTAACAGTCAAAGGTCAAATGCTAACTTCAAATAAATGTCTCTCTACCTCAAATACAGACCACAGGATTTCAGATCTATTGTTGGTCAAGACCATGCAACTAAAACTATTCAGAACGCTCTTAGCAGGCAAGCTCTTACTCATGCATACCTTTTTTCTGGTCCACGAGGTACTGGTAAAACATCTTTAGCACGCATAATTGCAAAGGCATTAAATTGTTTGGACCCAAAAGATGGCTCTGAGCCGTGTAATAAATGTGATATTTGCGATAGTATTAATAAGGGAAGACTCGTAGACCTTATTGAAATCGATGCCGCGAGCAATAGGGGAATTGATGAAATTCGTGAACTCCGTGACAAAATTGTATTTTCCCCATCTCAAGCTAGAACCAAAGTTTATATTATCGATGAGGTGCATATGCTTACAAAAGAAGCTTTCAATGCACTTTTAAAAACTCTTGAGGAGCCACCTTCTCATGCTTACTTCATTCTGGCTACAACGGAAGCACATAAAATTCCTGAAACAATTATTTCAAGATGTCAGCAATTTAATTTTAAGAGAATCGGTGTAAGCGATATTGTTAAACGCCTTACAGATATAGCCATGCAGGAAAAGGTTGTGGCAGACGAGGAAGGACTCACGCTCATCGCTAAAATTGCGAATGGTGGACTTAGAGACGCCATTGGTCTATTTGAACAAATGACCATGGATAACAAGCTTGAGTATGAAAGAGTTGCAGAAAACCTTGGGTTAACCGGAAGTGTGATGATAGAAAAATTCTTCCAAAGTTTGCTTCAGCGTCAACCGCTTAAGGCTGTTGAAATAATCAATCAGGTAAATGCACAAGGTCAGCGCTTGCAACAATTTGCTACAGAGCTTATTAGCTTCTTACGTGAGCAAATGCTGATTAATTTGGGTAATCACGAAGAAGTACAGACAATAATCGGTTTTATTGAAATGTTCCAGGAAGCAAAAATTCAGATAACTCAGGCATTAATTCCTCAATTGCCATTAGAAGTCGCAATTATTAAAGCCTGCCAATTCCAAATCACAGATGCCGGAAGAGAGGATGTAGAGGCGGTTAAGGAGGTAAAAGAAGAGAAGAAAAAAGAGACAAAGAACGTAGAGGTAAGCATATCTCAAAAAGAAGCAAAAGAAGGTGGTAAAAAAGACGATGCGTTATCTGAGCACGAGGTTATTACACTCGAGAGCGTCAGATCTAATTGGCAGAGAATTATAGAAAATATTGATACCCCATTTATCAGAATGTCATTTTCGGATAGTGAGCCGATAAAATATGAAGATAACGTCCTTCATCTAGCTTTCGGTTCAAGTACGCTAATG
>JAHIYT010000082.1 GCA_018814945.1 Patescibacteria group bacterium | reverse complement strand
CACACATAGTTTGTAGGACAATCAGTATTGTCCGCACAAGTTGAACCTGCATTAGCATTTGGATTGCGACAAAAGCCGTAGATATCACAAATCTTAGGTGATTCACAATCATCATTTGAATCACAAGTCATATCATTACTTTTTATACAATCACCCGCAACATTACAATAATAGCCCACAGGACAATCGCTACTAAAAACACATTCGTATTGCTCTGAAGGAGCACCTCCATCGCCTTCTCCTGCAGAACTTGTAATGAATTGAACTATCGAAAATGAAAGAATCACTACAATCAAACCAAGAGCCGCATATGTCATTATTTTCTTAGCTTTGGTGATTTGCTCTTCATTACCACCAGAAAGTACCCAAAGTACACCGGCATAAACGAACATCAAAGTAGCCAAAAAGCCCAAGAAACCGATAAAGTAATTAACTATATCTTTAACCAATTCTCCGAAAGTTCTATCTTGAACAATATCAGAACTTATTTGTGTTGTTCCTGTTGGAATACTAAGCCCGGTACCACCTTCAGAAAGTGACTTTAGTACACATTCATTATTCTCACACACCTCACCAGCAGACACATTACAATCATTATTTGAACTACATGTTTCTCCAGGATCTGCATAAACACCAGCAACAGAAAAACTCATTGCCAATAGCAACGTAATACTGAGAGCTTTCAACCAATTTGTAATTTTATTTTTTATCATTTGTTTTTATCAAAACTATTTTAACAGCAATCATAGCAACTAACCAATTATTGAGTTATTGGTTCTACAACTCCGACACCAGACTGCAAACCACCAAGTAAATCCTGAGTAAGGAACTGAACAATTGTAAATGCGGAAATAACTAACACTAGACCTACAATTGACCAAATCAATATCTTTTTAGCTTTATCTAATTGCTCCTGATTACCATAAGCCGTAACATAAAAGAAACCAGCAACAACAAAGCCAACAAAAGCAGCCAGTGTTAAGTACGGCAATACAAAGTTTACATATTTGATGATAAGATCACCTGCGTTTTGAGTATGTGTAATACCACTACCAAGTAGAGATGTCTCAGCAAGTCCTGCACCAATTTCGGCTTCTGACATACAAATAGCATCATTTTGATAAGCTGGGTTATTACACACAGTCCCATAGTCAGCATCAACGCAATCAGCAGCGTCCGGATATCTTAGACAATAACCAACACTTCCCGGATCATCAGATTCAACAGAACCTGAAAAAATAGTAGCCCCCAGGCTTTCCAAATCAAAGGATAAAGCGCTAGTATTACTAACAATTGTAAAAGCAGAAAATACAAATACTGCTGTGACTAATATAATTTTTGTGATTTGATTCATCGTCTTATGTTTATTTTTCTAAATATTATAGCAAATTCTAGCCAAAAAAGCAATACCATTAGCACGTGCCTAGTGCTTCGTACCTAGTGCCTGGTCCAACAAATTTCATTTCGAGGCACGAGGTACTAGGAACTAGGCACTAAAAAAACCCACCAAAGGCGGGTTTTTTGCTTAAATTAAAACAAGTTTATTTCGCAGTTTTATCAAGATCGTAAACAGCACGACCAACACGAACGAAGTGTGGGTTTTTCTGAAGGTTTAATGAGATTGTTCCGATCTTTACATTTCTCTGATTTAACACTTCTTCCACAATTTCTTTCTTGGTCATTGCACCGTTCTTTTCTAGTAATTTCTCAATTACATCAGCTACAGTACCTGGTTCGTAACCCCATTTAGAAAGGGCATATAAACCACGACCCACAAGAACGAATTGATCGTAACGAATAAGTTCATTGTGAACTGCCTGTACAGTAACAACTTTTTTATCAAAACCGATTTCAGTAATGCGGTTTGCGATTTCAACAAAGTGTAATGGGTTCTTAGCTTTATCCAAAATAATTTCAGCTTTGTCGCGAATACTACGTGGATTAACATGACGCCATTCCATAAGACCCCATTTGTCTTCTACTCTTCGAGCTCTTTTATCGGTCTTTAAACAAGAAATAATTAATTTACTTGAAATAGTCTTGTTTTTAAATAAAGTTAGGTTCTGAACTGCTGAGATTAATTGGTCATCTGTCATAATGTCTCCGTGCTTTTTAAGAACACTTAGCCCAGCTTCAGTAATCTTGCGAATATCAGAAAGACTAATCTCTTTAAGCATCCAGAAAGCTTCTGAAGTACTTGTGCGTGGAGATTTTTTGAATCCAACATCACAATTTAGAGAAAGAACAATAATTTTCCCATCAACTTGAGATGTTGTATAAATATTTTGTAAAATTTTACTAATAATTTCAGACTCTAGCATTACACCACCCTCTTGAACTATAAGATCTCTTGCTAGACGATTGATTAGACGAAGTTTTGTATTACTAACTGTTCTACGTAATTTATTTAGAGCAATATTTTCTATTTGCCTAATTCTTTCACGTGTAACTGAATAGTGTTTACCTATCTTATCAAGAGTCTGGCGTGGCTTGTTGTCCAAGCTAAATCTCTTAATAATTACATCCTTCTCCTTTTCTGTTAATACCAAAAACATATCCTCAACAACTTCTTTTAAGTTGAAGTTCTCTTGTTGCAATACTGATAGTGTTGCATTGGTATTGCCCTGAGTTTGTTGTGTGGAACTCATCTAATCAAGGGGGTTAATAAAGATAAACTGGAAGGAACTTTTGTGTTGCTTAATTTTTTTAAGAGGCAACCTATATCTTATCATAAATATTTTTTGGGAAACGTCAAGCATAATGCAAAATTACTAATTTCACTCAATTATCGCTGGCTATACTCTCCACAATGCCTAGTTTTTTAGTGAAAGGCTTTAATTATATACAATTTTTCTTTTTTGTCAATACTTTTTGCCAAAAAATCCAAATTATTTTAAACCAATAATCTCACGCCTTTCTTCCTTTCTTTTTTGGGCTTTAGATTTATTTCTTCTGAGTCTCAATTTACTCTTAGGTTGGAGTGCCTTAACATCATGAAGTCCGTGCTGTTTACTAGCATGCTTATTAGTCATATCTATAATATCTTATTGGAAACTGGAGGCAAGTCTACTGGCTTAT
>JAHIYT010000081.1 GCA_018814945.1 Patescibacteria group bacterium | reverse complement strand
TTCATAAAATTCATCAATGTTTTCGGCAATCTCCCTTTTAATATATTCACCATTAATCCAATCCAACTTTTTCAAATCAAAAACTGCCCCACCCTTGTGCACTCTATCTAAAGTAAATTTTTCAATAAGCTCATCCATACTTAATATCTCTTGTTCAGTACCTGGATTCCAGCCAAGTAATGCAAGAAAATTCAAAAGTGCTTCCGGTAAATATCCATCATTCAAATAATCATCAACCGAAACCTTATTCTTTCTTTTACTCAGCTTACTTTTATCTTCATTCAAAATAAGTGGTAGGTGTGCAAATTGCGGAATATCATAGTCCAGAGCTTTGAATATCAAAATTTGCTTTGGAGTATTGCTTATATGATCTTCACCTCTAATTACATGTGTGATTCCCATATCATGATCATCAACAACAACTGTCAAATGATACAGTGGATCGTCGATCGCTCTGGCTATAACAAAATCATCCAATTCTTTACACTCAATACAGGTTTCACCCCTAACTAAGTCATGAAAACTAAGATCCTCATTTTCCGGTACCCTAAGTCTAATAACAGCTTGTTCACCAGCTTCAACTCTTTTTTTTGCCTCCGCTGGATCTAAATTTTTACAACATCCGTCATACCTTGGCGGTAATTTGTTCTCCCTCTGCTTTTCCCTCATTTCTTCAAGTCTCTCTTTGCTGCAAAAACAGTAATAGGCCTTGTTTTCATCCAATAATTTCTTCAAATCAGCTGTATATACATCAGTTCTTTCACTTTGACGATATCCTTTATCGCCCGGAATATGCACCCCCTCATCACCGGCAATACCAAGTTTTACAAGTCCATTAATAATATCTTCTTCATATTCCTTTTTGCTACGCTCTTTGTCCGTATCTTCAATTCTAAAAATCATCTTTCCACTTTCATGTTTGGCAAAAAGATAATTATACAAAGCTGTCCGCACAGTTCCAATATGCAGCAAGCCGGTTGGTGATGGGGGTATACGAACGCGAACGTTAGACATAAATAATCAATTAATTGCACATATTAATATACCTCATTCGAACATAAAGAAAAACCCGAAGGCGCGGAAACGTTTCCGCGCCTTCGGGTTTTAATGTGATATAATATGTCCACAATAATCTCAATAACATGATCAAACGAGCCCTTATTTCAGTTTCCGACAAAGATGGAATTGTTGAATTTTCCAAAAAACTTTACGACAAAGGTGTGGAGATTCTTTCTACAGGTGGAACTGCTAAATTACTTAGAAACAATGGGGTAGATGTAGTAGATGTAAGTGAATACACCGGTCACCCCGAGATGATGGACGGTCGAGTTAAAACTCTCCATCCAAAAATCCATGGTGCACTTCTTGCGTTACGCGATAATCCGGATCATATGAAGGCGGCGGAAGAACACGACATTGGATTAATCGATCTAGCCGTAGTTAACCTTTACCCATTTGAAGAAACGATTAAAAAAGAAGGGGTAAAACTTGAAGATGCAATTGAAAATATCGATATTGGTGGGCCTAGTATGCTCCGCAGCGCTGCCAAAAATTTCCGTTATGTCACAGTTGTTACAGACCCTAGCGATTACGAAAAAGTTATAAGTGAAATTGAGGCAAATGGCGATACAAGCGAAGAAACTCGAAGATATTTGGCGGAAAAGGTTTTTCAAAAAACCGCCCACTATGACAGTATGATCGCAAGTTACCTAACCGGCGGAAAATCAGAACACATAATTGTAGAAAAACTTATGGATCTCCGTTATGGAGAAAATCCGCATCAAAAAGCCACATTCTATCGTGATAAAAATGGTCACAACGAAGCATCTTTAGACAAAGCAGAACAACTTCAGGGGAAAGAGCTTTCTTACAACAATATAATGGATGCTGATGGAGCTCTAAGCCTCGTTCGAGAATTCACAGAACCCACAGTTGCATTTATCAAACATGCAAATCCATGTGGAATTGCAACTTCAGACACTATCAGTGACGCATTTGTGAATGCGTACGAAGGTGACCCAAAATCAGCTTTTGGGGGAGTTATTGCATTCAATAAAACTTGTACCAAAGACATTGCAGAAAGCATTACAAGTAAATTTTTCGAAGTTGTTATCGCTCCAGGCTACGAAGATGGTGCACTGGAAGCTTTTAAAGCTAAGCCAAATCTCCGAATACTCAAAATAGGCGCAATTAAACCAGAGCCAGCAGGAAAAACTTATCGCAAGGTTAGCAATGGGCTTCTAATTCAAGACTTAGACACTAAACAAATTCGTGAATCGGATCTGAAAATTGTTACCAAGCGTAAACCAACCACTCAGGAAATGAAGGATCTCTTGTTTGGTTGGCATGTTGTTAAACACGTTAAATCTAATGCAATAGTCCTTGCTAAAAATGGTATGACAGTTGGAATAGGTGCCGGACAGATGAGTCGTGTTGATGCGGTTGAAATCGCAATCAAAAAAGCAATGAATCGCGAAGATAATTCTGTAATGGCTTCAGACGCATTCTTTCCATTCCCAGATAGCATTGAAAAAGCTGCAGAACATAAAATCACAGCAATTATTCAGCCTGGTGGATCTATCAAGGATGAAGAGATTATTGCAGCTGCGGATAAGGCAGGAATTGCAATGGTATTTACCGGGGCAAGAGCATTCTTTCATTAGCCCTCTCCAATAACCATTGTACAGTATTGCTACTGTCCTAAAATACTAACTATTATTTTCTCTGTCCTCGCCGTACGGGCATCCATTTTTTTGGCAGCAAAAAAACGGATAAAAAAAACTGCTGGGGTTCTGCGAGACAAATACCAGCTATCTACCTTTTAACCATCTCCTACACGTCCGCAGGTACCCCAGACCCCTTTGCCTTTTATCGGCATTATGGGTTTGTGAAGCTGTTAGCTTCCGAGTTTCTGTTATTTTGGCCAAGCACCGGAGCAGCCGAGCGATGAAGCTGGGATCTTGGGGTAATATTGCGATGATAGGATGCGGGAAACCTTGGACCGCTGAGAATAAAGTTGGGTGGCGTATTCGGTGCAAGGCCTTGATTTTTTTCGGCTCCACCGGTTTTTGCATCAAGGCAAAAACGGGTGGAAAAGCACAAAGAATTCACCCAAACACATTTATGCAAGTTGAGAGCAGGGGTGATTAGATTGTTGGAGCAGAATTACTGTACAATGGTTAATGTACAATATTGGCAAAGTTTTATATAATAATTGCATCATGAGTTTAACTAAAACCATTAAATCCAGTCTTAAAAAGGTTTCACCTTTCAAAAAGGTAGTTGTCGGTATGTCTGGTGGGGCAGACAGTACTGTTCTTATGCATATTTTAATTAAACTTGGATATGAAGTCATTATCGCTCACTTAAATCATAGCCTTCGGGGCGAAGCGAGTGACGGGGATGAGAAATTTGTAAAAGATTTGGGTAAAAAATTAAACATTCCTTATGTAACTAAAAAAAGCTTCATTCCAAAAGAGGGAAACCTTGAAAATAATGCACGCAATATTCGATATGATTTTTTGGAATCGGTCAGAAAAAAGTATAAAGCAGACGTTATTGCAACAGGTCATCATTTAGATGATCAAGTTGAAACTTTTTTAATGCACATGGTACGTGGTTCTGGCTTACGAGGACAAATTGGAATTAAATATCACAAAGAAAAAATTATCAGACCAATGCTCGACATTAAACGTAGTGAAATACTTTCTTATGCAAAGGAAAATGACATCAAATATCGAACCGATGAAAGCAACAATGATTTAAGTTATGATCGTAATTTTTGGAGACATTTAGTAATTCCATATTTAAAAAAGGAAAATACCAATCTCTACGAAAAAGTTCAGGATATTAATGAGACAGCCCATACAAGACTTAAGAACGTTTCAGATAAAGCTAAAAAATGGGTCGATAAATATTTTGTGGGCAATTCATTTGAGCGGGGTGAGCTCAACAGGCTTCCTGATCATGTAAAGGCTGAGATTTTTATTCAAATTTTGGGTGCAAAAGACCTCTATGGAAAAACAATAAATAGATTAATTGATTTTGTTAAATTTGGTACTTCCGGTAAAAAAGTTGAGGTAAAAGGTAAAACTTTTCAATTACAGCACACTAGCGTACTAGTACATGAAGGCATGACAACTCCAACGCTTCCAAAATCTAAAATTACTCTTACGGGAATTAAATGGGGAAAAATCACCATTAAATCCAAATACGGCAAACCTCTTTATGTGCGCCAGTGGCAGGAGGGTGATAAATTTCAGCCAAAGGGTATGAAGGGGACCAAAAGCGTGCAAAATTTCTTTGTTGATAAAAAAATTCCGAAAAGCAAAAGACATGAAATTCCTATTATAGTCGATGAAAACGATGATATCATGGCTGTAGCTGATATGAGGGTTGCTAATAAAGCTGGCGATCTAAAAAAAGATATTACTATTTCAACTTAGCTCTTATGAAAAAATTCATATCAATCATAATCGGATTAGCATTATTTATTCCGCTCGCGAGTGCTTATTACGAATGGACTGAAAGGGTGGATGTTCTTAAAGCAGATCCACTAACAGACAATCTGGTAATTCTTAGAAATGGTAATGAAAAATGGCTAATTCACTACAATGGAAATTGTGACTCAGTGGTAAATAACTCTACAACCACTATCAGTATACGAAGCCAATTAGATGAAAGCAGTGATTACTTAAAACTAAGCTCCTATTTAAAATGTAAAATCGACCAAGCCGAAATTATTACCGGTACATTTTATGTAGATGACGTATACACATCCAAGACGACAGCAATTGTAACTGACGAGTCGGGCAAACAATATGAAATTCATTACAACTCTCGTTGTAATGGTATGTGGGGTTATCAAAATGACGAGGTTTATTACTACAAATACAGGTCAAATTTGGCAGAGGGAGATAGATTATATCTACCTGATGATGAATATGAATGTCAGCTCTCTTATGTAGATTTAATCCAAGAATCTAAAGGAGTAGAAGAAGCGGAGGGGGACAACAGTGTGCCTACAACTGTAACAGGTGTTCAGGCAACACCATCCGATGGTTCAGTATTTTTAAGTTGGGACGAAGCCACAGACAATGTCGGCGTTGATCACTATGTGATTAGTTATCACACATATAGCGTTAATCCAGAAAGCTACTCATATAGCCAAATGCCAAACAAAACGGAGGTAGATGGTACGAATTATGAAATAACAGATCTTGATAATAGCGACTTATATTATTTCTACGTTCTCGCAGTTGATGAAGCCGGCAACATGAGTTCGGATTGGAGCCAAGAAGAAACAGCAACTCCAAGCAGCTCAATCAGAAGAACTGACATGGATGAAGTTCAGACAGATGTAAATTTAAGGATAACAAGTGAGTCAGCTTATTCCTTTTTAATCGAATGGGACAAAATTGATTCATATGACAGGCAAACAATTCTTTTTGAAGTAGATGGAGAGCGTGATTTTGTCTATTACGACTGGTGGAAGGACTACATGAGAATCAATAAAAAAGATTCCCGAAAAGGCAAAAAACTTAAATTAATAGTAAAAGAATATAATATTAAAGGTTCACTTTTTGAGGAAGAAATCGAATTTGATTACTAGCCATAAAAAGCATCAATAACTTTATTAAGCCCTTTTCTAAATCTGGCAACTAGTGAATTGTCTCCTTTTCCCATCTCAACAGAAAAAACAGCTCCACGACTTAAAGCACTAAATTTATCAGATAGATGAAATTTATCAGATAAAGCCATAACTTCTTCAGGTGTTTTAGATTCACTTTCCGATTCATCAAAAAGACCAAAACCATCTACTCTGGACGTTTTACCAATTATTAAATCTATATCACCTGTATCAAACGGAGAAATAGTAGCAAGTTGACCTTTGTTATTTACCAAAATAATTTCATTCTCTGCTCTGGCGACATTTTTAGTCTGCTCAGGAATAACTTTATACCCATTATCTTCAAATAAGCGAACAAGTTCCTGTACCGGAGCTTGCACTTCTTTTCTTTCTTCGGGACCAATTTGATCTATTTCAGGCATCTTTATGAGGGGTTAGAGTGCTACATTATATAATATGGCAAAAAAATATCAAATTTAATTGCATATTGAGCAAATTGCTCGACTTTGCTAAGATATCCTTAGTCTTTAAACAAAAACAAATGGTTGCAAGAAGGTTAACACCGGCCAAAAGAGCAAGGAGACTCAAGAAGAAGGATTTTAAAATTGAATTAGAGTCTCATATTGCACGTGAAGTGGGAGCTGTTATTTATTTAGGCTTAGCCGCTATATTCTTTTTAGTTATTAGCGGAAAGGCAGGAATTTTAGGCAATTGGGCCAACACATATCTCAGACTAATTTTTGGAATTGGAACACTAGTTCTCCCAGTTCTATTTTTGGCACTGGCGGTAACACTTTTTGTTTCACGTCGAATTCGTCTGGATACTACTAGATATCTCGGAATAGTTTTGCTCTTATTTTCAAGTCTCGGCCTTATTCACATGAGAACACCAATGGATGCAATGCTAGACAACGTTGAACAGTTTGGTGGATATTTTGGCTTCTTGGCATCAGTTCTTTTGCGCATATTTATTTCTGATACAGGCGCAAAGGTGGTTTTAATAGTTGTACTATTAGTAGCAATATTAATTACATTCGAAATTTCAATTAGAAGTCTAATCGCTCTGGTTATTCCAAATCGCCAGATAAAGATTGGAACAAAAACTGATATTCCAAAAAGATCAGGACTTCTTAAAAAAGGTGAGGATGAATTAAACATAGTTAAACCTCTACTAAACGACAAAAGAGAAGAAAAGCCCATATCTAACGGCAGGCAAGCGGAATCTTTTAATATCAATAAGCCCGAACCTGTAAGTAAAAGAGACACTCAGATAAGAATTGACGAAACCGATTATAGCGATTGGGAATTTCCACCACTAGACCTCCTCAGTTCACAAAGTTCCGAAGTATACGTAAGTGACAAAGTTTTGAAGGAAAATGCAGAGAAAATTAAAGAAAAATTAGCTCAATTCGACATCGAAGTTGGAATGAGAGACGTGAACATTGGTCCTACTGTTTTACAATATACACTTCAGCCAAGCGAAGGTATTAAGTTGAATAAAATCACGGCCTTGAAAAACGATTTAGCTCTAGCTCTAGCTGCAAAATCGATTCGTATTGAGGCACCGATTCCAGGTAAATCTCTAGTTGGAATTGAGGTTCCAAACGAAAAAAGAATGGTTGTACACTTACGGGAATTAATTGAAAGCGAAGAATTTGAAAGTACAAAATCCAAATTAAGATTAGTTATTGGACGTGATGTTAGTGGTGCTCCTGTTATCGATGATCTTACTTCCATGCCACACTTACTTATCGCTGGTTCAACCGGATCTGGTAAATCTGTTGGAATGAATGCATTTCTTCTTTCACTTCTTTACCAAAATTCTCCACAAGACCTCAAATTCATTATGATTGATCCAAAACGTGTGGAGCTTACCACTTACAACGGCATCCCGCACCTACTAACTCCTGTAATTACAGAACCGGACAAGGCACATTCATCACTTAAATGGGCAGTTGCGGAAATGAATCGTAGATACAAAGAGTTAGCTGATAAAAAATATAGAAACAT
>JAHIYT010000080.1 GCA_018814945.1 Patescibacteria group bacterium | reverse complement strand
GGAAGAAGAAGTGATGGAAGAAGAAGTGATGGAAGAAGAAGTGATGGAAGAAGAAGTGATGGAAGAAGAAGTCTAGTAATTAGGCAAAAAACACAGCAAAGCCTCGTCTTTGACGAGGCTTTTTGCAATTTGCCCTGTATCTCAAAAACAGTTAAACTTATCTACGTTAATCTGTAATCATTAACCACAAAGCAAAACATGATAATCACAATTTCAGACGCCAAAAACCACGTAGATAAAGAAGCCACTATTCAGGGATGGATGTACAATAGACGTGGAAGTGGAAGTATTTATTTTATGCAGCTCCGTGACGGAACTGGTTTTATGCAAGGTGTTGTAACGCCACAAGAATCTGGTAAGGAAGCAATGACAGAGGCTGAAAAGATGACAATGGAATCTTCTTGCAGAGTTACAGGCAAAATTACCGCTCATCCAAAATTAGATGATGTTTTTGAAATGCAGGTTACAAAGATAGAAGCAATTCAAATTCCAATAGAAGAGTATCCAATTAGTAAAAAGGAACACGGCCCTGACTTTTTACTAGACAATAGACATTTATGGCTTCGTTCAGGCAAGCAATGGGCTATTCAGAGAGTGAGAAATACAATTATCAATGCAACTTATGAATATTTGAATAATGAAGGATTTATAAAAATTGATTCCCCTATTCTTACGCCAAATGCATGTGAAGGAACTACGGAATTATTTGAAATTGATTACTTTGAAGAAGGTAAAGGTTATCTTTCACAGTCTGGACAGCTGTACTTGGAAGCTGCAATTATGAGCTGTGGCAGAGCTTTTGATTTTGGTCCGGTATTCCGTGCTGAAAAAAGTAAAACAAGGCGTCATCTGACCGAATTTTGGATGATGGACGCGGAAATGGCATTTGTAGAACACGAAGGAAACATGGAAATTATGGAAGGTCTTGTATGCCACATAGTTAAAAAATGTTTGGAGATCAATCAGAAAGAGCTAAAAATACTTGAAAGAGATATTGAACCTTTAAAAAAGATTGAAGCACCATTTATTCGCAAAAGTCACGCTGAAGTTGTAAAAGAGTTGAGAGAAATGGGATCTGATATTGGTGAAAAAGATGATTTAGGTGGAGATGATGAAACAATTTTGACTCAAAAATATGACAAACCAATCTTTGTGGATAGATATCCTGCCGAAGTTAAAGCTTTTTATATGAAGCGTGATCCAGAGGATGAAACTAGAGCACTTTGTGTCGATTTATTAGCTCCAGAAGGCTACGGAGAGATAATTGGCGGTTCACAACGTGAGGATGATTATGACATTCTGATGAATCGTATCAAAGAACACAAACTTGATCCAAAAGTGTTTGAGTGGTATTTGGATTTACGAAAATACGGCTCCGTTCCTCATAGTGGATTTGGATATGGACTTGAAAGAATTACCGGTTGGATTTGTGGCACGCAACACATCAGGGAAACTATTCCATTCCCAAGGTTGATAAATAGGATAAGACCTTAATTTCAGATTTCAGATTCCTATTCTTACATTTAGCATTTTGTATTTTATTTAGCATTCAAAATATTAAATCTGACATTTTAAATATTACATCAAATCTGAAATCAGAAATCTGAAATCTGAAATGTTTTTGGGTTACTTAACCCAAACCCCCCGCTCCCTCGGTCCATCAAACTCACAAAAGTAAATGGTCTGCCATTCACCGAGTTGTAATTCACCGTCTTCCACAAAGACCTGAACGGAATTACCAACAAGAGTTGATTTAATATGCGCATCGGAATTTCCTTCAGCGTGATCGTACACCAAATCAAGTGGAACAAGGTCATTTAATCTCTTTAAGATGTCTCGTTGTACGGCAGGATCATCACTTTCATTAATAATAACTCCTGCTGTGGTATGTGGACAGTAAACGGTTATTATTCCGTCTTTAACGCCCATCTTTTTTATAATAGCTTGAACATCCCCAGTAATGTTCATCATTACATTACGAGTTGGCGAGGAAATTGATAGTTTTTCCATATGTAGTAGTGAGTAAACACGTTCCGAACGGAACGCTAGCCATTAGGCCAAGTAAAGTGAGGACTCCGATGTGAAAATTTGTGAAAAAAATTTTTGCAATCGGAGAGTGTTTCCCTATTGGTTAGATAGTGGTTAATGGACTTCTATTATACCATCAAAAAACTTGCATTTGACAATAAAATGCATGAGTATTACATTAGTCCTCCTAACATAACCCTCAAAATTATGACTGAAGTAATAAGGAGAGACTCAGAACAGCCTGAGCAACACGAAACAGAAGCCTTAGGAATTGTAAGTAAAAGTAGACCTCATATTAATTCAACTGTAGATGAGATTCTTGAACAACAAAGAATATTTGCCGTTGAGTATGTACCACCAAGAGACGAGGAGTCCGAGGAAAGTGAACTTAAACCAGGCGATTACTACGACCAAATTACTACTGCATTCGTAGACTAAGGCTATAACTTCTTATAAATCTTATAGAGCCAATACCAATAAGGACGCAATACCAGCTCTTTTGCTTTTGGGTAATCTACAACCTCACCACCAAATTTCTTTTTAAAACTGGTTACGCCTATCCACGGGTGATTAGTAACGCCTTCTGGTGCAATACCGAGAAAGTCATAGTACTTACAACCTCTTCTT
>JAHIYT010000079.1 GCA_018814945.1 Patescibacteria group bacterium | reverse complement strand
CTAAGCTTTTCAAGTGAATCACGAAGCTGTGGGTAGTCATCTCCATCCACGCAATATATTCCCGCATATACCATGGGTACAACCTTTTTGTAACCAGGTAACGGATTTACTCCTGATGGATCTTTTCCACCCCACAAAGTATCACCAACCCTGGCTTCTCCAACAGATTTTAGACCGGTAACAATAAAGCCAACTTCACCTGGTTTTAATTCTTTTTGTGATTCATATCCGGGTCTAAAATAACCAAGATCTGATACTTCTATGTTTGTTTTTGCATTTAAAAACCGTAATTTTTCACCTTTCTTAAAAGTTCCGCTCACCATTCGTACGTAAGAAACAACTCCACGGTATGTATCATATACGGAATCAAATACCAGAGCTTTTGCCTCGGTATCATCTGTAATTCCCAATTGTTTTCTTAAGCCACCTTCTGTAGGTGGAGGAACTTGATCAATGATAGTTTCCAATAAAAGTTCCACATTTTCACCAGTTTTCGCACTAACTTCAATCACCTCGTTCCTGTCGATTGCTAGCATGTTTTCAATTTCGTCTTTCACCTTCTCCGGTTCAGCAGCCGGCATATCTATTTTATTGATAACTGGAATGATTTTTAAATCATGCTCCATCGCCATATATAGATTTGCAAGGGTTTGAGCTTGAATTCCTTGAGTTGCATCAACTATTAAAATAGCCCCTTCACAGGCCGCAAGAGATCTACTTACCTCATAGGTAAAGTCGACGTGCCCAGGGGTGTCGATTAGATTTAAAATGTACCCTTTGTAATCCATTCGCACCGGTTGAAGCTTGATTGTGATTCCCCTTTCCTGCTCAAGCTCCATAGTATCCAACATTTGCCCGTGCTTCATATTTCTCTTTTCTATTGTACTAGTAACTTCTAAAAACCTATCCGCAAGGGTGGATTTTCCATGATCGATGTGGGCGATGATACAGAAATTTCTAATATTCTCCATTTTTGTTTATAGTAGGGCAGAAAGATATTAACTGAAATTAGATTAATGATCAACATATCTGCTATAATTCTCACGTAATAAACAAACATGAAAAAAACAAAAGAAAAATTCTTTTATCAAATGTCTCTCGAGGAATCGATAGCTAATTTAGGTACAAATTCTAAAAAAGGCCTTTCTCCAAAAGAGGCGGAAGCCAGATTGATTAAACATGGTCCTAATAAACTCCATGAGGGTAAAAAGCGTCCAGTTGTCTACAAATTTTTTGATCAATTCAAGGATCTTCTTATAGTTGTGCTTATTATAGCTGCGGCACTTGCGTATTATTTAGGTGATTTTAGAGGCGGAACCATTCTTTTGATTATAGTTTTTGTAAATGCGATGATTGGTTTCTATCAAGAATACAAAGCGGAGAAAATTCTAGAATCCTTAAAACAAATAATAAAAGCAAAAACTACGGTTATTAGAGATGGAAAGAAAATGGAGGTTCATCAAAGTGAACTTGTACCCGGTGATCTTGTATATATGGAAGAAGGCAGTGCTATTCCAGCTGATATCAGACTTATAGAAACAACAAATTTCAGTACAAATGATTTCATTCTTACCGGTGAATCTGTCCCACAGGAAAAATTTTCAGACCTTATTATTAAGGATGAAACCAGCTTAACAAACCAAGATAATTTGGTGTTTATGGGTATTACGGTAGCAAAGGGTAATGCATATGGAATTGTTTATGGAACTGGAATGGATACCGCAATTGGACGCATTGCCCAAACAAGTGAAACGATAGAGCACGATCTTTCCCCTCTTCAAAAGGAAATGAATATACTCGCAAAAACTCTTACTAAAATCGCTGGGGTTATTGCACTTGGTCTTTTTGTAATTAATTTTCTTCTCAACATTGGCTCAGATGATAGTTTGAAACTGATTATTCAGGTGAGCATATTATTTGCAATTGGTGTCGCCGCAGCTTGTGTACCTCAGGGGTTACCAGCTCAGGTTTCAGTTGCATTAAGCTTAGGAGTTGGCCGTCTTGCAAGAAAGAAAGCTATAGTTAAAAAACTTTCTTCAGTTGAAACGCTCGGTTCAACAACGGTTATTTGCTCCGATAAAACCGGCACCCTTACTAAAAATGAAATGACCATAACTCATTGTTACAGTCAGGGCAGAATATTTGAGGTAACTGGAAATGGTTATGATCCAAAAGGAAAAGTTCTAGAAAATGGAAAAGTAATTAATAAAAAAACTTTTGAAAACTTAAAACAGTTTTTTGAGGATGGTTTTTTGGCATCCAATGGCCGTGTTGAACCACCGGATAGTAAGCATAAGGGTTGGTATGCAATAGGTGATCCAACCGAAGCCGCCTTTACCCCTCTTGCCATGAAAGTCGGCCTAAAGCCCTCTGAATTAGAAAAAAGATTTCCATTATTCAAAGAATTGCCTTTCGACAGTGATAGAAAAAGGATGACCATAATCAGACGCCATAAAGGCAAGTTAATTGCTTATATGAAAGGTGGTCTTGAGAATGTTCTTTTATGTTGTACTCATGTGCAGGTAAATAACGAACAAATTGCTCTAACGGATAGGATGCGTAAGGAAATACTCAAAGAGGGGGAAATTTTTGCCAGTCAGGCACTTCGTGTTATAGCACTTGCTTATAGAGATTTTCCGTCTTCATCAAAAAACTTTTCAATTAAACAGACTGAACAGAAATTTGTTTTGTCCGGTTTTGTGGCAATGATAGACCCACCAAGAATTGGTGTAATAGAGGCCATAAAAAATACATATAGCGCAAACATCAGGGTAATGATGATCACTGGAGATAACGCTATTACTGCTAAGGCTATTGCGGATAGAATAGGTATGAAGCATGATGGTGATCCAATGCCGGTTTATTCCGGAGATGATTTAAAGAAGATGAAAGATGAAAAACTGAAAAAAATTCTTCAGTCACGTTCTGTTATTTTCTCCCGTGTTTCACCACAAGATAAATACCGTATAGTTTCGCTCTTGAAAGAGATGGGAGATGTGGTTGCAGTTACTGGTGATGGGGTGAACGATACGCTCAGCCTTAAAAAATCAGATATTGGGGTTTCCATGGGAAGAATGGGGTCGGAAGTTGCCAAAGAAGCATCCGAAATAGTACTTTTGGATGATAATTTTAGAACACTCACTGTAGCCGTAAGGGAAGGACGTACTATTTTTGAAAATCTAAAAAAGACAATTCTCTCTTCAATAACTTCCAATAACGGAGAGCTTACTTGTGTACTACTTGGTTTTATTGGTGTTGTGTTTGGCCTTCCTATTCCTATTACAGCAGTCCAAATTTTGGCTATAGATCTGGTTGGTGAAATGCTACCACTTACCGCACTTACATTTGATCCTGCCGAAGGTCATTTAATGGAAAAACCACCCCGTGATTTAGATGAGCATATTATTAATAAGAAGAGCTTGGCTAATTTAATTTTCTATGGCTTTTGGATGGGGGCAGCCGGATTTTTCTCTTTCGTAATGGTTTACAAATTTGGAAGTGGTACGGTTGAATCAGGTAGAGCTGCAGCCTATATGGGAATTATCTTCTGCCAGTTTGTGAATATCCTTTCTCGCCGTACAGAAAGAACAATGTTCACTCGTTATCTATTTACCAACCCGCAACTTTGGGGATCTTTTGCAATATCACTTGTCGCCATTTCACTTTTAATTTATGTCCCGACAATTTCAATTTGGTTCGGATTTGGTTCGTTAAGTGGAACCGATGTAATGTATCCATTAATCGGTGCGCTTGTATTCTTAATATGGCACGAGGTCGGCAAATTATTTATTAAGCCAGTCGCAAGAATTGCCTGATTAATTACTCGGATATTCTTTCGTAGTAAATAGCTTTTTTATATTTTTGACCATTCAATCCAACCCATACTATACCAATATTCCCATTTCCATCTGAAGCTATGGAAGGTTCTTGATTCCATCTGTTATTTGATGGGTTATATAAAGTTTCGTCTTCTTCTGGAACACCAGCTGTAGTTAGAGATTTTCCGGAGATTCCCCAATATTTCTGGCTTCTCTTTTCATAACTTTGCCAAATTGCATATGTGTCTGCGGATGATATTTGGGCTATATCAGGGTGCTCCTGATGACCAGAAATAGGTTCGGTTACCTGGAATTCGGTTCCGTATTTTTGCCCGACATTGGTAACAAGCTGACCATTTATATTTTCTAGAGGTATTTCTAAAATTTCGT
>JAHIYT010000078.1 GCA_018814945.1 Patescibacteria group bacterium | reverse complement strand
GAATTATCATCATCTGCATTTCTTTTATTTGCAGTACTGAGATCTATGCGGTAATCAAGTTGTGTACCACCTTGTAAATCTAGCCCAAGAGTTATCTTCTGGTCTTTTAACCATTCGCTTACAGGGTCTCCGGGTAATTTAGATTTAACTCCGTCTGGCAGAGCCACAATACTCATAAGAAGTACTGCAATAATTATTGATATTAGTCCTTTTGAAAAGCGTTTCATAATGTTTTTATTACAAGATTAGTTATTACAAGATTACAAGATTAATTAGGCTATTACATAACGTTGCGATTACTTTGGAAATAATTTTGTAATCTTGTAATAGCGCAGCGTTTGTAATCTTGTAATTTGATAAACAAGCCCTGATATTCTAGATGAAAAAGGGTTTTTTCGCAACGATAATTCTATTTTTCAATTTCACTACCCTGCCTAATCATTTTGTGGCTTAAATCAAGGTTTTTAAGCGTGCAGTTTTCGTCTATTACACACTTTCTTATTACGCAGTTATCTATATTACAATCATTTAGAATTACTGTATCTTCTAACACACAATTATTGATGGTTGTATTTCTTCCAAGGAATACACTTCCGATAAGCTTATTATTGCCTTCCTTTTTAACGTTGGACTTTTCTATAATTTGATTGCCGATCAATTCTTTATTCGCCTTTAAATAAGCGTCGAAAGAACCAATGTCATACCATTTTTCATCAAAGACAAACACATCAATCAATTCCCCCTTTTGCATTAAATATTCAAATACACCACCCAAATCATCATTTTTCTTTTTAGCATAATCTATGATGTCTATCAGGTTCTTTTTTGGGAAAATATAGCAACCAGTGCTTACTAATGTGCTTTTTGGATTTTCTGGTTTTTCCTGAAATTCACCAACTCTACCTTCTCTTTTTACGACGACACCAAATTTGCGAGCTTGATCTAAATCCTTAATATCATAGGCAGCAAGCATTGGGTTTCCATCAAATTTATTTATGAATGCCTGCATATCAAAGCCGAAATAGTTATCACCTGCGAGTAACATTAAGTCTTCTTCAATCTTTTTTTCTCCAATTACAAAAGCGGTTGCTCCAAGAGCTCCTTTTTTGAATTCGTCGGATGCAGAGTCTTCCACGAAGACCTCTAAATTTCTACCTTTGTAGTCTATTGACCATTTTTTAAATTCCTCTTCAAAAACGGCATTGGTAGAAATAATAATTTCGATGTCATTTGGAATTTGATCTACGATATGCGAAATTAACGGCCTGTCTTTCAGGTGCAATAGGGGTTTTGCTTTGCTTTCTGTAAGTGGCCAAAGCCTAGTAGCGAAGCCGCCTGCGAGGATTATACATTTCATATTACCAGATTGATTGCCACCATTTTTTATCCTTATGAACTTTTAAGAAAGGTAATCCTTCTACTTCTTCCAATGTTTGATTACCTTGGAATATACCGAGAAGTTCAGGTGGCATTATGTATTTAATATTGTTTTGAAGTGCGTAATTTATAATGTTTAAACTTTGCTCAATATTATCGGCTTGAAGAATGATATCTATGTCGTGATCGGCAATGGTTTTTTCAAAAACGTTCATTTTTCCTACAACCGGAATACCATGTATTACGCCTTTGCTAGTCCCATGTGGGTCGATAACAGCAACCGGCTTAATGTGTGATTTATTTGTAATAAGTATTTTAATAATTTCATGCGCAGGTCTATTTCCTCCAATAATCAAAGTCCTATAAATACCAATCTCCCTCTGAGATGCTTTTTGTAATATCCACCTAAACAGCACATGCCATGTATAAGTTAGAGTGAGCGTAAGTACGAATGCGTAAATTAGAATCAAGCGAGAGAAAAATTCTCTATAAGTAAAATAATACAAGATCATAAATACAAATACATTCTCTAATGCTACGAATGTAAGTCTTTGAATGTGTCTCAAGCTAATAATTTGTTGGTTTAGCTTATATGCCCGAATAAAGAACATAAAAAGCAGAGTAATCGGCATGGTTATTAACGCTACTATGAAAAATTGATCAAATGGAAAGTCAGATGAAAAGTAAAAACCAATTCTTAAAAAGTAGGCTAAGGCAAATGCACCAAGTATTAGAATGGCGTCTACAAAAATCTGTATTAACTTTAGGTATATTAGTTGTTTTTTCATGGTTTAATCTTATTACAAAATTACAAAATTACAAAATTACAAAATTAATTTTCAATTTTGTAATCTTAAGCCCCCATGCCGTTCAACCTCGCAATCCTATCTGCCATTGGTGGGTGAGTACTGAATAACCCATTAAGCCATTTCATACCTTTTTCGTTTCTTAGTGGGTTTTCTATATATAGGTGTGCGGTTGCTTTGTTAGCAACTTCAAGAGGCTCAGTATCTGCTGATATTTTCTGCAATGCTCTTACTAATCCTTCAGGGTAACGGGTTATCATTGCTCCGCTTGCATCGGCCAAATATTCGCGCTGGCGAGAAAGTGCTAAGTGCATAAGTTTTGCAATAATTGGACTTAATATTGCAAGGATTATTCCTATTATAATAACAATTGCATTTCCCTTTCCACCTCCTGACCTTCTTCTATTTCTACCGCTGTAAAACATTGAACGAAGGAATACATCTGAAAGAAGTGCGATCAATCCAACTAGTGCAACGGTTATGCTCTGCAATCTAATATCGTAATTTTTTATATGAGAAAGCTCATGTGCCATTACACCTTCCAGTTCAACCTTTTCTAATTTATCGAGCAGGCCTTTTGTTATAGCTACAGCTGCATGATTCGGGTCTCTACCGGTTGCGAACGCATTTAATGCCGTGTCGTCAATCAAATATATCTTTGGTGTAGGCAAACCGGATGCAATACACAAATTTTCTACAGTTCTGTATAAAGTAGGATTATCCACTTTTTTAATTTCTTTTGCATGGGAAATGGCCAAGGTCATTTTTCCTGCTGCGTAGTAACTTATCAGTGCGTAAATAATTGCAAATATTCCAAGAATGCCCATTAAACCAATTGCACCTTCATCACTGCCCGTCCATGCCAATCCAAAAACATAGCCAATAATGGTTATGAAAAATATAAATAGGTACATTAGTATTCTTGTATTGCTCTTGTTTTGATCGATTTGGTTGTACATCTTCTGATGATTTAATAATATTGACTAACGATTTTATATTTTTGAAGTACCTGTCTTAATAATAAAAGCCAGAAGTGTTAGATGCCTGGTTGTAAATATCACTTACTATATAGGTAAGTTCAGCTCTTGTAAGTTCACGACCTGGGTCGTCCATACCATTTGGTATCAAATATAGTTCATAACCTTTGTCCATATATAATTTATACCAAGGGTCTGTTTCACCTTCCCATAATGACACTTCGTAAACGCCAAATATCATTTTAAGAGCTTCAACTAGTGTAACCGTTTGTCCTGGTTTAAAATTACCGTCACTGTAACCAGATACTACTTCATTTTCATATGCATATTTAACATAATCGTAATACCAGTCTTCCTTTTTTAAATCATTGAATACGTTTACCGATGTCCTGTGTTTAGCAAAATCAATTTCTTTACCTAACCCCTTTTCTGATTCCAAATAGTTTTTACTTTCCAGTATTACCTTTAATGCCTCTGACCTATTTATTAATTTTTCAGGTTTAAAAGTGCCGTCGTCATAACCTTTTATAATCCCTTTATCCGCCATGTCGCTAATCGCGCTTGAAAAGCGATGATATTGAATATCACTAAAGCTATAACTTAAAGATCCAAAATCATATTCTCCTTTTCTATGGTTATCTTCACTATTAAATGTGAATGAATTTAGAATCTCTTCTAAATCCGATAAATTTCTATCAAATGCATTGCTTAAATCATCGTAATAAATCGAAAATTCATAATCTCCATCTTGTAATTTAATGGTTAACTGCTTGTGCATTTCCTGATATTTATCTCCTTCGTATTCATATGCATAAAGCCAACCTTCAAGGCCGTCCAAAACAACGTCATCTTTTTTGAAAATCAATTTGCTACTACCTCCTATATAATCTGTTTCTTCTTTTAGTCTGTCTGTAGAGCTTAACCCTCGTTCATCTTTCGGTGTAAGTGTGTAGTAAATGTAAATGTATCCGTCAAAATTATTCCTTTGAACAGCTTCTGCCAGTAGATTCATAGGGGAATTGCTATTATTTTTTTGGATTCTCCAATCATTTGGCATTGTTATGGAAAAATCTGGTTCATCAAAAGAAATAGTACTATCAAGATCTGGTTCTAAAACTTTTCCAGAGTTTATCTTAATACTGTCTAATACTTCTTGGATTATTCCATCCTGCTCCTCTTCGTCATCTAAATTAATAGCATAACTCAAGCTGATTAGCGTGTAACCGTATGGAATGTAAATTGTATATTCCTTTAAATTAAAGTAGGTATATGTGATTTGAATCGCATCCTTACCGTTAAAAGTAATATCTTCCTGATTGTAATCGGGGTATTTTTCTTTCACTTTTGCCAGCTCTTCGTCTACTTTATCCAAATAAGCATCATCTATCGTATATTGATAACGGTTAAAATAAACTCCCAATCCAACCGGGTCAGATAAGCCGTCTTGTTCTGCAAAAAATCCATCATCTTCAATGCTAAGGAATTTCCAACCATTAGGTAGCTCTACCGAAAATTCTGGGTATTCTGCATATTCAAATTCTAAATTATTATTTGCCCTTTCTAGCCTTGCCATTTCTAATTTTAATCTGGACTCAGCTTCTTGGTTATATATAGGTTTGCCATTTTTAGATTTACTTATCCAACCAAGAGCTTCTCTTAAATCCAAAAAGTAACCGACATTTTCTGCGTAAGATCTTATATAGGTAGGGATTCCAATAAAATTTCCATTTTCATCCAAAACTGTCCCACCACTACTTCCGTGATCAAAGTCAGTATCGGTCTTAAAATAACTGTAGCCATTGTAAGTATCATGACCACTGATTTGCCCTTTGGTAATGGTAATAGTATCACCACCACTACCCGGATATCCTTTTACCGTAACATTAGTTTCTTCGACTGGCTCAGAATCAGTTTGGTAATTTAAATATGCTAGATTTGATATAGTCTTATTAAATACATCTTTATCGTTAAGCTGCAGGAGCGCGATGTCCAAATCTTCGTCATGATCAATTAATCTAGCAGTATATTCGCAAATCGGTTCGTTCTGAACATTAAAAGTAATACAGACTTCAAAAGTATCCAATGGAGCTTGCTCGTTATCGTCATAAATTACATGATGATTG
>JAHIYT010000077.1 GCA_018814945.1 Patescibacteria group bacterium | reverse complement strand
TCTGTCTGCATCAGTAATTTCAAACTGTGCTGAACATTTATTACAATTTTGCATGTTTTTTGTTATTACTCAGGTGTTAATTATATCAGAATAATCTAAAAAAAATTAGAAAATTTGACGATTTTATTGAGTAAGTAGTATATTGAAATAAAGTAACCCCCACCCATATGTTTTTCGATCAAAAAGAGCTCGAAACTGTTGGTATACATGCTAAAGGCAGAGTATATAGGAACCCAAGTTTTGAGCAGCTTGTTGAACAAGCACTAATTAAAAAAGAAGGTAAACTATGCCATACAGCTGCACTTGCAGTTAAAACAGGAAGATACACAGGACGCGCTACAAAGGCGCGTTTTATAGTGGAAGATGAATTTAAAAATGAAATTCGCTGGGGAAAACAAAATGTAGCAATAAGCGAAAAAATCTTTAATCATTTATACAAAAAAGTTTCCGATTATCTATCAGAAAGAGAAACTTTATATGTATTTGACGGCTATGCCGGAGCAGATAAAAATTATAGTTTAAATGTAAGGGTGATAAATGAATTAGCTAGTCAGAATTTATGCGCTAGAAATATGTTTTTAAGGTACACAGATGAAGAACTTGAAAATTTCGCACCGGATTATGCGCTACTTGTAGCACCAAGATTCGAAGCCGATCCAAAAGTAGATGGAATTGATACGGAAGCATTTATTATTATCAACTTAACTAAAAAAATAGTAATAATTGGTGGCACTGGCTATGCCGGAGAAATTAAAAAATCCATTTTTACAATTATGAATTTTCTGATGCCAAAAAAGGGGGTACTACCCATGCATTGTGCAGCGAATACCACAGAAAATGGTGATGTAGCACTATTTTTTGGCCTTTCTGGAACAGGTAAGACAACACTTTCCGCTGACGAAGACAGAAAATTGATTGGGGATGATGAGCATGGATGGAGTGATGAAGGGGTATTTAATTTTGAAGGTGGATGTTATGCAAAATGTTATAAGTTGGATGAAAAACATGAACCTCAAATTTACAATGCCATGCACTTTCAGGCAGTAGTAGAGAATGCAATTATGAATCCACACACCAGAGAGTTCGATTTTCACGACAACAGCATTACAGAAAATGGAAGGATCTCCTATCCATTAGATTTTATTCCAAATGCAGTGCCTAGTGGAAAGGGTGGCCATCCAAAAACTATTATATTTTTGACAGCCGACGCTTTTGGAGTACTTCCTCCCGTTGCAAAATTAGACCATAAGCAAGCCACTTATCATTTCGTTTCGGGCTACACCAGCAAACTTGCCGGAACGGAAGATGGAATAGTAGAACCGCAGGCAACATTCAGTAGGTTCTTTGGGGCTCCGTTTATGCCGGCAATACCAAATGTATATGCGGAGTTATTTGATAGATATTTGAAAAAATACAAACCAGATGTGTTTTTAGTAAACACCGGCTGGGTAGGTGGAAAATTTGGAGTAGGTGAAAGAATTAGTATTGCAAATTCTCGTGCAATTGTCAGCGCGGCATTGAATGGAGAACTAGACAGGGTTGAATACGAAAAGCACGAAATATTTAATCTAGATATTCCAAAAAGCTGTCCGAACGTTGAATCTGAAATACTTAATCCTGTAAATACCTGGAGTGATAAAGATGAATATGAAAAGCAGGCAAATAAATTAGCTGAATTATTTGAAAATAATATTGAAAAATATCCAAGTGTTTCAAATGAAGTCAAAGAAGCAGGACCAAAACCAACTAAGAAAATAAAAGTGAATGAAAAAGGTTAAGCGATCTCGATTAAATTACAAAAAAGCCCCGCTTAGCGGGGCTTTTATTGATTAATAATGTTAGATTACTGTTTCTCGTATGTTTGAGTGGCAAGCGAAGGACCAAATTGTGCAGTAGCAGTAATTGTTTGACCATCATCACTTAGAGCAAGCGTCCAAGGCATTACGGTTAGAGTGCGAGGAACTGCAGTAGTAGAAGCAACTCCACCAGGACCACAGCTAATATTTGGTTCTACAACAGTTGTAGCACCTGTAACTGTTGCCGTACCATCAGAAGCTGGAACTAATGTTGAAGTGATTTCACCAAAAGTTGAACAATCGGCAAGAACTGGAGAAGCCGGATTCTCAAGGCCTTCAAGATCAGAATAATCCTCCATCATAACCATGTCCTCAATTACTAAAATCTTATTGTTTATTGGACTTGCAATTAAACCGGCTGGGGAATCAATTTCTTCAGAAGTAAGTATCCATGTACCGTCCCAAAGATTAACTTCGGCCATTGGAACTGTAACATCCACAGGAGTT
>JAHIYT010000076.1 GCA_018814945.1 Patescibacteria group bacterium | reverse complement strand
GAGTTAGTAAAATGAACGGTATATAATTCAGCTTGATCGTTTCTGGGCATCGTTATTTCGCATGATTCTACTTCGCACGTTACAGTGAATGATTCTACTGAGAATGTTGTCGTTGGAGTGAAGTCAAGAGCGAAAGGATATGTTATTGGTGTAGGAATAGTCAAGAAAGTACCTACAGGTAAGACAGCTAAATTTGGACTTTGGACACAGAAAGGAACTTTTCTGTTATCTTCGGAAAATTGTTCTTCAGTGCAGGAGGTATATTTCCAATAGTCTGGTTTTTCTTGGTTGAGGCAAGTATGTAGGTCATTATCATTTCGACAACGACTTACTAATCTTTGAGCTCGAGTTTGTAAGGTTAAATACTCTTCAAAAGAATAACCTAAGTTTACAGCGAAACTGGTATCGTAAATGTAAGTGCCTTGTTCACTAACGATTGTTGCTTTTTCTCCTTTACCCCAAAATAAATTTTCATTGAAACCATATTCTGAAAAGATTAGATTAGGAAGTCGGGAAGGAAATTTTTCTTGGGATAAAGTGATGACATTTTCAGTAATAGTCGGAAGACACCATTGTTGTTGGTTATTCCAGAGATTAAGATCATTAGTTTGCCCGCATTCTGAGTTCTGAGTAAAGCCACCTTTATTAGCTAAAGTAAAAGCGATTTCTGTGCCAATGTTCTTAGCGACGATGTCTATTCTAAGAAGATCTTTTTGGGCTTCAAAATAGTTCTCTTTAAGGAAATCAACTTGCCACTCCCCTTTGACTTTGATTTCAATTTCAATTTCATCGCGTAATAAGAAAAGGGCCCCTATCGCTATTAGTAATCCTAAGAAAATTAAGTACATTAATGTGCCTTTCTTGTTCATTTTTTACACCATTACTAATGAAATTAAACACTTGTCATTTACCCAAATACAGGGCCCTACTCCAATCGGATCGGGAGTGCAATCGATGTCTTTAATGTAATCATAACAGGTAGTGATTGTATAACCCCCCAATACTTGACTATTTCTTACCATCTCATCAATGTCAATTGTTTCTAAATTGGTTCCTTCATTCAATAACACGCGAAGATTATTAATAGCTGAATCAATCTGTTTAAAATCAGCAACTTCATTCAAAGATTGTTGATTGCTGCTTTCAATCCCACCCCTTAAAGCAGCCCCAATGAATAATAATAAAAATACACTAGCGGCAAGAGTAAAAAAGAAATCGAAAAGATCATCCATCATTCCTTTCTTTCCAATACCTTTAAGCAACATCTTGGTTTTAATTCTATTTAATTTTTGTTTGTTCATTTTCATCCTATTTCTAAATCCTGTATGTAAATAATCAACCGATCTTTATGGAGATTGCCATTTTGATTAACTAAAACTTCTTTATCTAAGCTAAACTTATCTCTGTTGGCATAATCTCTGGTTTGAATTTGTCTTTCGGTTTCAATTAGCAGTAAACGAAAATTTTGCTCTTGATGACCAGTTTGCAAAGATAGAGGATAACAAGTTCTTAAACGCTCATCAGTAAATTTAGCTAAATCAATAATTCCTGAATAAACTCTTTCAGTAACTTCATCTTGTAAAGCAAAACAATCTGGATTGTTAACAAAACGTAAAGAAATGAGTTCAGCTTGTAATTCTGGGGGGACAAAAGTAAGTTTATTTTTATAATCAGCAATAATATAAGCAAAAGACATTAGCACAGCTGTTAACACTACTCCAATAATTAACCAAAAAATGGTTTTTCGGGCGGTTTCAAAAATCTGGGCTTTACGGTTCATTTTCAAGACAAGCTCTTAAAATAATTGTTCGATCTTGTTTATCTAAACAAAAATACTCCTCACCATCCATTGATCCGGCAGCAGAGTATCCAGTAGGCAGATAAAATGTTCTTTTGGTATATTCAAACTGAGAATCACCTTCATTAAAGACGCTAACTCCATCCTGATTTAAAATTAGGCGAAAATTGGAAACATCATGAGGGTATTTAACAATGGCATCGCCAGGAACACCTACCAAAGTATTAACCATCATACGGACATCTTCAGCAATATTGACTTTCTGAGTAATTAAAGAATTACCATAAGCATGGGCAATTCGGACCGTTCCAAATATAACTAAACTGACAATAACCAGTTCAAAAATGATCATCAAAGTGCTAGTAGCTTTTTTCCATTTTGGAAAAAAAATATTGTTTTTCTTTCTTAAAATCATTTTATGGCATCGTATGCTCCTTCAGTATCCAATCTAGAAAAAATAATGCTTAGATCCCCCTCATTACCTCGACAATAGGGAGTATTCGCAACACATCTAATAATTCTTGCTGTTTGCCGACGAGAATCATCGTCGCCGCGATAAACTAATTTTTCGGTGCCATAAGAAATTTCTACTCCCGGAAGTTCTTTACAAACCCGTTGTGTACAAACTCGCCAAGATTCTCCAGAAAGATCTTCATTTTCATATTCAGTGGTGTAATCCCTACAAAGGCAGAGACAATTTATTCCTTCACATTCAAGCGAATGATCAAGTAGATAATTCTCTTCGTCGTATTCTATCCGCTGCCCCCGAGTTATATCAGTCACAAAATAAAGATAAGTATCTTCATCTTGAATGAAAACTATTGAACGGGTTATGGGGATGGAACTTTCTTGCACATTAATAATTTCTGCAGTCAAATCTGCAAAATTATCTTTCGCCTGATCACTTAAACGAAAAAAAGCTGATCCTATCAAACAAGCAGGAATAAAAACAATCAAAATTGCTAGTAAAAGAGTAATTAAAAATTTCAACATAATCCCTTTCTTACTAGCAAGCATCATTTTTAGATGATTTCACTCCAAGAAAAGTCTGAACCACATGTAAACCTTCTTTCTCCGATTGTAAGAACTTTTCCGCTGCGAGAACCACCATCACATAAATACCAATGTTGATCATCACCACAGAGAAGCGACCCTTCTGGTTTTGCTTGCCAGTGATATGTAAAAAGATCTCCAACATTATCACCATCTGTTATTTGTACTCCTCCAACAATATCAATTTCCTGATAACTCCGATGAGTTAAACCGGATGCTTTTCTAGCTTGAGCCCAACCACAGTCACTCTCAAAAATATCATTATCTTCTGAAGCATGTACTAAACAACCGAGAGGAGGGAGTTCAGTTAAAGTTTCGCCTTCATCATCGCAATCATCATCTTCGGTATCACAATTTGGAGAAATTTCTGGATCATTACCTTCGCCTCCGCCCATAAAACCCTGGCAGGTTGTTAAAACAATCCCTTGATACTCACTACCCTCACCTTCATTAGCAAAAATCTCGATTGATTTATATTTGACCCAGTTAACCTCTTCGGCTTGCTTATTAATTAGTCGAACAAAGAACCACACTTTATTATTATTTTCGTCTAACTCGGCCAAATCTCTCTCGCTATCAACTTTAACTTTGACAAAACATCGGGTATCTCCTGCACCATCACAAGCATCACCATTAGTTCCTATTGTAACTTCTAACTTTTCTGACTCCCTTGATTCTAGAGCCTCAAGAGGTTCAAACTCTTCGCTTAATATTTCATGACAACTGGATTCATCTTTATCTTCATTACACACTTCTATTGCAATAAAGAAAGGTTTAGTAGTAGTCTGCTCGCCAAGATTTTTAATTTCAAATTGAATTTTCATTTCTTGAGAGAGTTCTCTGTTTTCTAAATCAAAAAGTACGCTACCATCAATATTATTTTCTACAGTGGTTTGAAGATTATCTTCATAATCATAAACAGATATTTTCTTAACGGTTAAATCCCAAAACCCTGACAAACCTTCCTGCTCTTCAGTAACACCAATAGCAATTTCAGAAACACGATCGCAACGTTTTTTATAGTCACCATCTTCTTTTTCACGACAATTTTCTTCATTGTCCTCTTCACAACTAGATAAATAAATACGATCATCATCAGTTGTATCTACAAAACAAGTTCCTGAACTCCTTCCTCCGCAAGTTTGTAAATCCGACATGAACCAGCTACAAGTTTGGTGATCTAAATTTGCTTCCTCTAAAGAAGTGCCTAAAGGGCATCCTCTTAACTCATTAGATTCGAGTCCTAATGTGGAAAGGCAGGGACATTTATCAATAGAATTCCAAGCAGTGTCGCCATCACAATCCCCCGAATCATATAATCCTCTAGCTTGGCGACCTGAAGCCCCTAATTTGGTTATCACGCCAAATGTAATGACAACAATTACCAGAATCACCAATAAAAGGCCACCCAGTTTAGAAGCTGACCAGTCCCCTTTTTTGTTAAATAATACTCTTTTTTTATTAGTAATCATTTTATAATACCTCTTTATTTTATTCTCCAGCGACATCAGGTTGATAAAGGCAAGGTTGTGCAGCATCAAACCTATTTAATTTCAGCATCCATAAACCATTTTGATTATAAGGGGGATAAAAGCCTAATTGGCGACCAAAAGTTGCTGACCAGAAACCTTCATCAATATTACTAGCATAAACAACCGCATATACTTCTTCAGCGGAAAAAGTATTTTCATAAAAGTCGACATACCCTCTTTGTTGAATATAATCAATGATGGAAGCGTCAACATACCGAGAGTTTTTTCTTCCCAAATAATCAATAATTTCTGTTTTCGTTACTGTTGGTCCTTGTTGGTAAACTAAAGTGTTACATACAAAACATTTTGGCGCCTCATCATCTCCTCCAATTCCCCTCGGCCCTAAGATTTGATCATATTTTCCTTCTAACCAAATCCACCAACACCTTTCAATAGAATTGGCAATAAATTGTAAAGCCTCATCCTTCTCTGCAGCAGCAAATTTCTTATCAACGGTTTTACACAAAGCAGGAGTAGAAGCCACTTCTACATTAACAATTTGAATTTGAGTATTAGCTTTAAGCAATAAACTATCCCGGCAAATAATCTCTGCCTCCATTGGTTCGGCTTTGGCAACTAATCGACTAACGGTAAAGGAAATTAAAACAAAAGAAACTAATAAAATAGACCAAATGATTAACTTTTCCATAGCAATAGCTTTTTTATTTAACATCTTGTTAGTCCATTTCCATTTAATTGAATAGATAAACTATTACTCTTAGTTCCACCAACATAATCATTTTCAATCCCGTGTTGATCAGCATTAGTTTCGGAATTGGTGGGAATAAAACAAATATGGCGATTATCGGGTGAGAAAAATATTCCTCCATCTTCAAAATTATCACAATAACGATTCGGACCAGTGGAACTTTCTTCTCGTTGAGTCATAATACGGTTGCCGTCATCACAATTGAATCCGGCATCCCATCCTTCTCCTTCCCACCCAAAAATACGAACATAATCAACCGGGTTAAAATAACCAGAAGTAATACTCTGATCTTCTTCAATAAATTTGTTGAAAAAATTCTCCCCAACACTATCACTACCAGCAATGACACAGGGAATCATCTCTTCGAATTCTGTGACTAACTCTGGAATGAGATGTCGACCATCCGTACCACCATATACAAACATTGTCGTTATTCCATCTTCATAAATAAATTCAATACTAGTTGCACGATGGCCTAAATCAGGTAAGCCACCATAACGCATAAAACAATCCTTATTATTACTTTGTAAGATGTGGTTAATCGCTTCCCGTAGACCAATAATTGTGCTAGCATGAGCTTCAGAAATAATCTCTGGAACTATTTCGATTTCGTCGGCGAAAGGGCTCGCATTAACCACAAAATCCCTAATGTTTTCTCCAGCTTCACCTGCCTCAAATAAAAGGCCATCTCCTCCCCCAATAAAAACATAAATTAGAGTTGCACCTGCTAACAGGGCTAGAACTAAAATTCCTAATTTTTGTAACTCCATTTCTTTCCTCTTTTAATTAATAAATAGATCACCAACAGTACTTACTATAGAGTCCCATTTCCAAATGATGTAAATTATAACTAATCCAACTGCTACAAAGATAGCATAAATTATGAGTTTATTAATACCTATATCTCCTTTTCTATTCTTCATTATTGGAATGGTAATCATTTTAATTTTATGGCAATAAGAGACTTATTTTTTTTCCAAGCAACCAGATGACAACCAAAAATAAAAAAATCAAAGCAGCAATTCCCAACAGCCAAGCCATAGACATACCTTTTTTTGATCTTTTCATTTGTTCTGACCTATTAACTTTCAGTTAAACAGCAAAACATTCGATTACCTTCACTATCATCATTGCACTCGAATTGTTCAGAGATTATTCCCTTTTTACTAGAACATTCCGCTAAGGTTTCACAGCTTCCACCTTTGCTTAGACAGCCTAGCAAACTTTCGCTTCCTTTTTGTGTTCCACCTTGAAAGATAGTAAAAATAACAAGGACAACTATGATGACTAAGATTAGACTACCAATGATAAAAAACATTCTGGATTGACTTTTTCTGCTTTGCATCTTTTAATTTTATTTTTTTGTTCCCAAACAGCAACTTTGTTCTGAGGGACAACTAAAAGCAGAAGAATAACTGCAACTTTCGTAGCCTTGACCAGAACAGGAAGTATCACAACTATTCTTACAATCATTAGAATCATCTTGGTTACAGGAGATACAAAATCCACCCTTACCCGAACAATCCAGCAATCCCCCTTCTAATAGGCTAGTTTTCCCAGTAAACATTACCAACAAAACAATCATAACAACAAGAGCAATCACTGCGCCGATGATGATCCACCACATATTAGCACTAGCTCGCTTCATCCTTAACTCCAGCTACAATCGTTGGAATCACATTCGCTTTTATCGCCGTAAGACTT
>JAHIYT010000075.1 GCA_018814945.1 Patescibacteria group bacterium | reverse complement strand
CTGAATATTTAGATGAAGAAGATGAAACCATTGGTGATTTAGATAAGGGTCTAGAAGAAGAAGAAGAAGAAGAAGAAGAAGAAGAAGAAGAAGAAGAAGAAGAAGAAGATGATGATGATGATGATGATGATGATGAAGAAGATGATGATGATGAAGATGATGATGAAGATGAGAATAAAGTAAGCGATTACGAAGCACGAAAAAAACTATCAAAGAAAAAGGAAATATTTAATTTGGCATATCATAATGCAGAAGGGAAAAATATGGAGGAGTTAATCACAAGTTTGGCTATAAACTTACAACCAGCCTTACTAGAACTTGGAGCAGAAATAGGCATCTCAGAATTGCGAAGAGAACTCAGGACTATAGCTGACATGCACGGTCAAATGTTTATAAGAAATGTAAATTTCCTCAGAAAAGTAATTTTCGTTAAGTTTGACATTTACAGTAAATAAAAAGCCCCTTACATATTGCTTTTTTGGCTAGAATTTGGTATAATATAAAGATAAATTCTATCTTTAATCATGCCGGTAACAACAAACACAAAAGTACAATCAGGAATTCAGGACATTAATCAGGAATTCAAAGAACGTGAAGTTCAGGCAAAGGCCAAAGAGCTGGATATTCCCTATGTGAATTTATTAAACGTTCATATAAACTCAGACTTTGCCAGATTTCTTTCTCAAGAAGATTCAGAAAAGGCAAATGCTATTTTGTTTATGAAAATTGGCAAAAAGCTAAAGCTAGCCACATCTGATCCTGATTCCGCTGAAGTAAAAGCATTAATAGAAGATCTTAAGTCAAAAAAATACGAAATAAGTGTCAGCATTTGTTCTGAAGAGTCTGTAAAAAGCGGGCAAAAGATTTACTACAAAGAGCAATATAAAAAACATGAAGAGATTGAAAATATTATAGAAGAAAAAGATTTGGGCACATATGTCGATGAAATTGAAAATCTAAGTAAACTTGAGGAAAAAATTGAGAAATCAACTTATGATGTAGCGCTAAATTACATTCAGGTTGGTGGTTTTAAGACAAACTCTTCTGATATTCACTTCCAGCCGGAAGAAAAGAATGTGCACGTTCGCTTCAGAATTGATGGTGTACTTAAATCCGTATTCAAAATTAGTCTGGAAATCTACGAAGGAATAACCAAAGAGATAAAACAGCTTTCTAATCTAAAGTTAAACGTAACGAATGTTCCACAAGATGGACAATATTCTTTTGTGGTTAATAAAAGAAAAATCAATGTTCGCGTATCAATTCTCCCAAGCCATTACGGTGAAACATGTGTAATGAGACTACTCGACTCACAAAAAACATTTGTTAAGCTTGAGGATATGGGATTTGAAGGTGAATCACTTAAAAATTTACAAGAAGCTGTTAATCTTCCACATGGATTGATTTTGATTACAGGTCCAACCGGAAGCGGCAAGACAACAACCATGTATTCGATGCTTCAAGCCATTGATACTAATGAAAAAAAAGTAATTACGATTGAAGATCCAATTGAATATAACTTAGAAGGAATCACACAGAGTCAGGTCAATCCAGATGTTGAATATACCTTCTCATCTGGCCTCAGAGCTATTTTAAGACAGGATCCTGACGTTATAATGGTTGGAGAAATACGTGATCTAGATACAGCTGAGACAGCCGCTCAGGCATCTCTTACCGGTCATTTGGTAATGACAACACTTCATACTAACTCCGCTATTGAATCTATCTCCAGAATGGTGAATATGGGTGTTAAATCTTTTATACTTGCTCCGGCATTAGACTTAATAATTGCACAAAGACTAGTTCGTAAGTTGTGCCCAAATTGCGCAGCAACAAAAGCTATTACTGAAACTGAAAGAGAACATATGCAACTGTCATTAGACTCTATCCAAAATAAAGGCCTTCAGGCGCCTGTTATACCAAATGAACTTAGGCATCCGGTAGGTTGTGATAAATGTTCTGAAACAGGATTTATGGGGCAAATAGCCCTTGCTGAAGTTTTGAAGTTCAACCAAGAACTTAGAGATCTTCTTTTGGAAGACAAACCAATGCCTGAGATTTATGAATACATAGACAAACATCTTAAAATGGTCACCATACATGAGGATGGGATATTAAAGGTAATCGAAGGCGTTACTACACTGGATGAAGTTTATAGAGTAGCTGCTTAATTGAACAATAAAAAAGCCCCGTTTTAGCGAGGCCCTTTTATTTCCGATTAATGTTTTTACATATGTGTCGGAGGAGTCTTCGAAGTATCAGCTGGTTTTTCCGATGTTCCAGCAGTTACTCCTACCGACTCTTTTGTGTCCGTAGGTAAATCTTTTGCAGCTCTTTCCAGTGGTGGCATCTCCATAGCTCTTTGTTTTGGTTTGTCGAACACATTATATGGAATGTGTTCAGCATTTTCTGTTCCGGCAGCAGCAGCAATAATTGCTTCTTTGTTAGGAACTTGATGAGGTTCAGGTACTATCCCCTTCTTCATACTATCCATAGTCTTTAAGAAAGAACGATCGTCTTCATCTAGCTTAAGAGTTCTAATTGGGAATGGAATACTAACTCCGAGTTCATCAAATGCTTTTTTAATCTTATTAGCAAGATTTGAGCGAATAGACTGCCAGTTTGCACTCGATTCTACCCAAAAACGAATCATAACATTAATAGAACTATCACCAAACTCATCTACAAGTATTAGCGGTTCTGGTTTGGGAACAATATCTACATCTTTATCCAGAATTCCTTTAATCAAACTGGTTACCATTGGTAAATTAGTCTTGTAATCAACACCTACAGATAAATCAATTCTACGAAATGGATTTGTAGAATAACTGATTAATGTTTGACCAAGCATAGTTTGGTTTGGAATAACAACTTCGGTACCGTCTATTGCCTGAAGAATTGTAGCGCGAGTATCAATACTAACGATAGTCCCTAGAATATCATTAACTTTAATAAAATCTCCGATTCGTATGCGATCTTGAGACAGCATAATGATTCCGGAAATAAAGTTACCAAGAATATCTTTTAAAGCAAAACCAATACCAAGGGATAGAGCTCCGATTACCGCAGTAAAGTTAAGTCCATTAATTGCAAGTGCGATTGTGATACCAATTGTTACTATCGTAATTTTAGATATTCTATCAATTAAAACCAATGCACTTTCTTGTACCTCATCACCTTTCTTTTTAATAATTGTTTCTTTTATACCATTGGCTACCATTTTCGCAATTATCCAAAAAATGAAGATAATTACAAGACCTGCAATCCAATTATCAACATTGTTCAGCACATATGATACCAAACCTTGTACACCGGTCTGCCCTGCATCAACAGCAGCTTCTCCGCCTGCAACTGCAGTATCTCTAGCCGTACCCAGAAAGCCTGATTGTGCAAATGCATTTTCTATAAACATATTTTTTGTTTTAGTTTTATCTATGTATTATACCAAATTTTCACAAAAATTTCAAGGAAACAGGAAACTGAAAACAGGAAACAGCTGTGTTCTGTGTTCTGTGTTCTGCTTCCCAATCATAAAGCCGACCTCTACCGCCATGGCAGACAATCGGCTTTGTTGAAAAATAAAACTAAATTATTTCTTCAAACTCTTTCTCATAAATGCTGGAACTTCTAAATCTTCTTCAATTCTTTGTGGAGCTCCAACTGGCTTAGAACCGCTCATGCTGGTATTTGTTGTTGGGGCATTTCCAAGACGTTGGATAGTGCCACTTGCGGACATACCTTGTTGGCGTTTTTGATCTTCTTCACTGAATCCAGTAGCAATAACAGTACACTTAATTTCACCAGTGTAGTTTTCGTTAATTACTGTACCGAAGATAATGTTTGCATCTGCATCAGCAGCTTCTGTAATAATTTTAGCAGCTTCATCGACTTCAAACATTGAAAGGTCATTACCACCAGTAATGTTGAACAAGATTCCTTTAGCACCAGCAATTGACATCTCAAGAAGTGGGCTTTCGATAGCAGCACGAGCCGCATCAACTGCGCGGTTTTCACCACTACCATATCCAATACCCATAAGAGCGCTACCTGCATCTTGCATAATTGCTCGTACATCGGCAAAGTCCACGTTAATCATTCCATGAGTAGTAATAAGATCAGCTATACCTTGGATAGCTTGGCGAAGTACATCATCAACAACGATAAACGCATCTGTTAATGGAGTCTTCTTATCAATAATAGAAAGGATTCTGTCGTTTGGAATTGTAATAAGTGTATCTACTTTAGATTTCAATTCTTCAAGACCTTCCATAGCTGTCTGAGTGCGATGAGCACCTTCGAAAGAGAACGGTCTGGTTACAACACCAACTGTAAGGATTCCTAGCTCTCTTGCAATGTCGGCAACAACTGGGCCAGCACCGGTACCGGTACCACCACCAAGACCACAAGTGATGAAGACCATATCAGCTCCATCAATAGCAGCTTTAAGTTCTTCACTGCTTTCCTCGGCAGCCTTTTTACCAACTACAGGATCACTACCAGCTCCAAGACCACGTGTTATAGCTTTACCGACATTGATTCGGTGAGAAGCCTGAGAGTGGTACAGAGCTTGAGCATCAGTGTTAATTGAAATAAATTCCACGCCATCAACTTTAGCGCTAATCATACGATTAACCGCATTACCACCACCTCCTCCAATACCAACAACTTTTATTGAAGCAAGAGGCGTAATGTCTGGTGTTACTTCCGTTGAACTTTCGTAGGAAGTGTGGCGACCACCAGTAGACCCATGAAATAGGTTTTTAAGTGCTTGAGACATAATTCTTGGATTATGATTTAAGATTAAGGATTTAAGTTCGATGTCACATCGGACTGAAAGCTCTAATCTAAACAAAACAAAGATATAGACCGGGTATATTTTTGTTTTTATTTTTTGAATTTTTGGAGAAGGTTGTTTACCTTACCCTACTTTCATTATTATGGCAAGAGGTTCTTAAACCATCCCTTAACATTAGAAGCGAACTTCTTAAGATCTATTGAACTCATACTATAAGAACGTCCTTCATATTTACTGCCCCACACAACCAAACCGATAGCAGTCGCATAAGCTGGATCATCAATTTTATCAACGACACCTTCAACCTCTGTTGGAAAACCGATTTGAACAGGAAGACCAAGCACTTCACGTGCAAGATCAAGACAGCCAGGCATCTTAACACCAGCACCGGTTAGAATAGCGCCACTTGGAAGCATCCCATCACGTCCAATAGAACGAAGTTCGTCTTTAACCATTACAAATATCTCGTGATAACGAGCTTGAATGATTTCAGCTAAATGCTTTTTAGATACTTTTTGGTTATCTATTTTACTGATAAGGGAAAGGTCGATTGTTTCACGGTCATTAACTTCATCAGGAGAGGTATTACCGTATTCAATCTTAATCTTTTCAGCTGTGTCGATTGATGTTCTTAGGCCAATAGCTACGTCATTAGTAACACTTTCTCCGCCCACAGGTAGTGAAGCGGTATGAAGTGTTGCACCTTCTTCGAATACAGAAATTGAGGTGCTTCCGCAGCCAACATCAATAACAACAACGCCAAGTTCTTTCTGTCTGCGAGAAAGAACAGCTTCAGAAGAAGCAAGACTAGCTGGTACCATATCATCTATATCTACACCAGCTTGATGTACAGCTTTTTCAACATTTTTAACAATGGTTGATTGCCCGGTAATAATATGAGCATCAACCTCAAGGCGAACGCCGATCATTCCGATTGGATTCTTAATCCCCTTTTGATCATCAACTGAGAAAGATTTTGGAATAATGCGAAGAATTTTACGATTAGAAGGCATATTAACAGCCTGAGCAGCCTCTAATACTCTATTTATATCATCCTCAATGATTTCGCTGCCAGCATGAGAAATTGCAATCACTCCTTTGCTATCAAAAGACTCAACGTGGTTACCACTAATACCAACAAACACGTGATGAATAGGAGCGCCTGACATTCTTTCGGCATCTTCTAGCGCAGCAGAGATATTACTAATAGCTTCATCTACATCGATAATATTACCTTTTCTCATTCCAGTAGACGGTGCTACTCCCACCCCTATGATGTTTGGCATTTTTTTCTCCTCCTCTATCAGTGCAATTACAGTCCTAATCTTAGAGCTTCCAACATCTAAACTTGCAATTATTTGTTCCTTCGGCATTTAAAAAAAGTTAAGAATTTAGCTTGTCATTCCGAGCGAAGTCGAGGAATGAATATCTTTTTTGATCAGACTATATAGCTAATAAAAGACAAAAAATGGTCAACCGCTTACCTACAAATCAATTAAATCTATCAAGATCAAAAGTAGTTTACCGCATGAGAAAAACACTTGCAAACCTTTTTTACTAAATTAACCGCCTAACACCATGATGATCAAATTTTGTGTACTAATTTAATGGCATAAATATGAGACAAACCGTTGAACAAATATTGTAATAAAAAATGGCATGTAACAGGCGAAAAACATTGCAAAATAACATAATTCTTGTACTCACCAACACGGTTCAAAAAAAATGCCTGTTCAAATTTTGTGTTCATTAATTTTTCCATAGCCTAGCTGAGCGGAATAGCCAACATCAATTTAAAATTTACAATTTACAATTTTAAAACAGATGATAGGCATTGCATTAGTGTAAAACAAAAAAAGTGAATAACTTTTGTGTACACTATCCCCAGTATGTCACCTCGAGCGTTAGTCGAGGGGGCTACGAAATATATATGACCATTTTTGAATATTCGAAAAAGACATACGCAGATTCCTCGTCGCTACGCTTTCCTCGGAATGACATACTGGGGCTAAGTTACTAGCTATTTGAGAACACTGTTCTCAATTGCGTTCATAGCCGCAAAATCTTCTTCCTCCTCATGATCATACCCATGGATATGTAAAACACCGTGTACGAAAAGCTTACCAAGCTCGTCTTGTAATGAGTGTTTATATTCCTTAGCCTGTCTCTTGGCAGTTTCAATACTTATATAAATCTCCCCAGTCAATTTACTATCATGATCATCATCCAGATAATTAAAAGAAAGAACGTCCGTAGGTTCATCCTTCCCTCGATAAGTTTTATTGAGCGATCTGATATAGGTATCATTAACAAAAACTACATTTAATATCCCCTCAAAAAGATCCACACTTTTTTGTAGTTTTTTGATCAGAGGACCAAACGCATTCTTATCAATCCCCCACTCTTTGTCGTTTATAAACTCGATCGTCATAGTAATTGGCTTATGACGCGGTTATTATAGCATAGAGTGTCAAAACAAACTCATCTGGCCCTCGCCAACATTATTTTGTTTGAATATTGAATATTTAACAAGGAATTTATATTTTTGAAGTACTTATAAAATATAAAATCGATATTCGATATTATTAAATCAAAAAAGGCTCATCTGCCCCTCACCCACACTCTTATCATCCGGTGTCATTTTTTTAAGGCGTCTTTGTAAGCTCGCCATCTCCATCTCCTCAAAAAACTTTCCGAGACCTTGATAATCAAGCGTATTCATATCCGTATCTTCCAAAGTAAAATCATTTGGTACGTCGGTAACAATTCTAGCCATTCTCTGAGAGAAGTATGCGTCTTCCTTCCCGTTCATCAGCTTGTCATGAATACCGCCTGTAATCTCATCTAAATGCTCATAGATGCCATCCAGAGTTTGGTATTGATTAAGTAATTTAACAGCGCCGACAGGTCCGATTCCTTCCACACCTTTAATGTTGTCAGAGCTGTCCCCCATTAGGGCTTTGTAATCAACTACTTGATCCGGAGTTATACCATATTTTTCAACTACTTTTTCCTTATCAAATACAATTGGTTCTTTGTAGCCCTTATGTGGAAAGACCACATTAACACCGCTATTTATTAATTGAAGGGCATCCATATCTCCGGTAATTACATAGGTATCAATTCCCTGCTTTTTAGCTGAAACCGCAATAGTACCCATCATATCATCGGCTTCAAAGCCTTCTTTTACGTAAATTGGAATATTAAAGCTCTTAACCATCTCACGAATCCGGGGAATTTGAGCGTAAAGTTCATCAGGCGCTTTGGTGCGGGTAGCTTTGTACCCCTCATGTTCATCATGACGGAATGTTGGTGCCTTTTCATCAAAAGTCATCGCAATGTAATCCGGTTTTTCTAAATCGATGATGTTGAGTAGCATGCTAGCAAAACCATAAATGGCATTTGTCTGCTCGCCAGATGATGTATGTAAAGGGCTTTGTATAGCGTAAAATGCCCTGTGTATCAGGTGATTTCCATCTATAACTACCAACTTTTTTTTATCGTCAGAAGAATTCATTATTGTTAGTTTGTAATTAAATTAGAAATTCGTCTAGTATAATGGCTTCCTTTTGCTAAAAGTTTATGATATAATAGTAAGATTAATAAGTTGAAAATTAATTTTGTAATCTTCAATTTTGTAATCTTGTAATAATAAACTATGCCAACAATAACACCTGCATACGACAACAAGATCTATCAGAAATATAGCAAAAAGATGATACAGAACAAAGAGAAAAACAAAGTTGCCTTTTGTCAGGACTTTGATTTGCCTTATGAAAAGAAAATCCCACTGCTCTGCATTACCTATCCTCTTACCGAAAAAAACAACATAGAGATCATCAAAGATGTTATGGACGGCATTTTAGAGCAACCCGTAGAAATCATACTTATGGGGATCGGAACCCAAAAGTATCAGGAATATTTTACAGAGCTTGCCGAAAAGAATTCTAAACAAGTTACAATAGTTCCTGATGACGATGAAAATAAAAGAAAGGTCTACGCAGCATCAAATATCATTCTAGTCCCATCGGATAGTAAGGAATGTCTTGATGAAGCAAGAAATGCAATGAACTACGGTGTAGTTCCTGTAATTTCAGAACAGGACTTTGTTGAGGATTACGATCCTGTACAGGAAAAAGGCAATGCCTTTGTTTACAAAAAAGACAGTCCTTGGAGCTTTTTTGCTACTGTAGTACGTGCGCTTGAGAATTATAAATTCCCATACGACTGGAAAAACATTTCAGTCAGTGCAATGGAAGATGATAGTGAAGAAGAGGAAGAAATACTATAATTTCTGATTTGAGATTTCTGATTTCAGATTCAAAATAACATTTGAGATTTTGTATCTGGGATTTTTTTAAATAAATAAAAGAATCCCAAATATAAAAATGGGATTCAGAATTCTCAAATCAGAAATCAGAAATGTAGTTTGCGTTAGCGCAAACTACCTCCTCCAACAGAAGTAGCACTTCCACTAACAATTCTGTCTATTAAATTACTCATCAAGTATGAGATTTTTTGCCAGCTAATCATACTAAGCAAGTCGAATCCAAATACATAACCAACTATTTTGATTATAGTCACAGACATAATCGTAACTATAAGACCAATAATTGCATAACGGATTGTATGTACTGCTTGTTTGATCTTATCCTCTTGTCCACCGGAAAGAATGAACGAAATACCACCAACAAAAATATAGAAAACAGAAAGTGTTCCAGCAAGAATAATAGCAATAGCTACAGCTAGATTGAGTAAAT
>JAHIYT010000011.1 GCA_018814945.1 Patescibacteria group bacterium | reverse complement strand
GACCAACTATTTAATATGCTAGCTGGTCGAACCTTGCTCAAAGCATATAAAAACAAGGAAAAACATGTTCTTTGTACGCCTTTAATCGAAGGTCTTGATGGCAGAAAGATGAGTAAGAGTTATGGAAACACCATCGACATTATGGATGAACCTAGTGATATGTTCGGTAAAGTAATGTCCATGTCAGATGAGCTGATAATCAAATATATGATTCTTTGTACCGATATGCCTATGAAAGAAATTGATGGAGTGGATGTAGAATTAAAAGGCGGTGCCAATCCTCGTGATGCAAAAGCAAGACTTGCTCGTGAGATAGTCACTCTTTATCACAATAAAACTGCTGCAACTAAGGCAGAGGAGGAATTTGCAAATGTATTTAAAAAAGGTGGTATGCCAGATGACATGCCAGAATTTAAGATAAACGGAGAAAGAAATATCGTCGACTTACTTGAATTATGTAAATTAGTTGAAACTCGCTCTGAAGCAAAACGTTTGATTCAACAGGGTGGTGTTAAAATTAACGACAAAAAAGTTGATGACCCAAATGAAGTCATTCACCTTGAAAAAGATATGGTGGTTCAGGTGGGGAAGAGGAGATTTGCGAAAATCATCTAAATATCTCAGATCTCAGATCTCAGAGCTCAGATCTCAGAGCTCAGATTTAATATTAGATCTTACATTTAAGATACCCGATTGGATCTGAGATCCGAGTTCCGAAATCTGAGATCCGAGTTCCGAAATCTGAGATTTATCCGGTTTCTTTTCTCTGGATTGCTTTTTGTAATGCGGCTATTTGTTCTGAGTCGTTTGCATTTATTCTTTCCACGTCTTTTCCATAATACTGTTTAAAGTATTTGTGTACCATTGTGGTGTAAAAATCGATACTACCATAGCCATATGGTGATTTTTTTGTAAGCCATTCTGGTTTTTCAGTAATTCCGGATCTTTTGTAGGCAAGCATTTTTTTACCTTGGCCACTGTAATAATTCGCAGCTATTGCGTCAATATCACCTCCAAGATTGCGGGTAGCTACTTCTAGTATTTTTAAATTCAGTTCTTTTTGCTTTTCTTCAGATGTAATAAATTCATACATGTTTAGCAGCCCCTCTTCGCCCTCTGCGCTCCACCCCATCTTTGCAAAATGATGAACTGGCAGTATTTGATAAACGCCAATTGCACAATAAGAAAGAGCTTTCGCTGTTTTATTGATTCGTTGTTCCAGACTATCTCGTTCTCCTTCTGGCTTACCTATTTCTTCTGGTTGAAAAATGCCAATCACATGATTTTTGAAAGTATCAAAAGTATTTAGGTGATCCTGCTTAAGTACATCATAAGATCCTATTTTATAGATAACATTTTGAAGAATGATTCTGTCTTCTGGTTTTATGCTTTCGTCTATTACCCATACCTTTTCTCCTTCTCCATTTGTAATTTTTTTGTATCCAGCAAGTTTTTTTCTATTCCCTGGATTAATTGCACGAATATTTACCGCACGCATTCTTGTTGTGGTAATCACTGGTGGCTCTTCTATTTCGATTTCAGGATCGCTATTTCCTTCAACTGCTTCATAATATTGCTCTACAGCTTCTACCTCTTCTGGAGGCATAGATGGTTTCAAACTCTCAATTTCGTCTTTAGTTTCTTCTTCAAATTTTTCTCTTTCTTCAGGTTTAAACATATATGCAAGGGCTGCGATAGCGCCTAGTACAGCTGCACCCTTAACGGCTTCAGGATTTTCTTTTAATTTACCAATACCTTCCTGAACATCTGACATTAGATTTCTAAGATCTTTTTTGGTTTCATCCAATTTGCCTGATTGTGGTACTTCTGGTGTTGGCATTTTATTTAAGTGTTGTTTCTACGATTTTGTCGTTGTTGTTTACCCTAATTCTCCTTTCTTTACCTTTTTGCATATAGAAGAAAGTTTCTACGCCATCAACTGGTCCTTGCTGGACTGGAACTCTCTTTCCACTTTTTATAATTACTGCTGAGGCTACTGTATTCGGATTGAGAATGTGTTGGATTTGGTCATTGTCTGTAAGACTCTGTATTATTAATTCTCCATTTTCTTCTCTGACGAATTTTCTACCACTTTCCAAAACAGATCCTGTTTTTATTGGCCCCTGAGTTACAGCTTCAGTGGATTCTGTTGATGCTGGTGCCGTCTTTTTTGCTGCTTCTGCATTAATTTGTTCCGGTGTAGGACTAGCGAAATCTAATGTATTCACAAGGCTGTCGGTATTCTTAGTAAGACCATTGAATTGTCTATTTTCTACTATAGGTTTCTTAACTGTTTTGTTATCTGTTCCAACTGTAACTTCTTCCATTGTTACCCTGTTTCCTTCAATTGTAATCTCGAGTTTTCGTTCACCTTCCAATGCTGTGATTTTGGTTTTATTACCTCCGGCTAATTGTTCAATTCCATCTACTCCAATACCTACGCCAAGAATACTTTCGAATCTTGCACGAATTACTGCCTTAACACTTGTGCGGTAAGGTAAACGATTGCCTTCGTTATCCATGAATACTTTATTTGCAGCATCACTGCTTGGATTGTGGTAATAAGAAAGTAATGTATTTACGTTATCTTCAGCTTCTATAGTACTTACATAACTTTCTTTTGCCTTTGCTAATCCTTCACCTGGTTTTCTGCCTTCTTGTACATCAAGCAATACGTCGTGAAGTGTGGTGAAATCTTTTGTTTTCATTGCCTCTTGCAACATTGAGAAGATTTCTCCAAGTGTTGCAAAAAATTCAAAGAAGCCCATTTTTTTAAATGCATCAACTTTCTTTGGGTCAGACATCATTTCCATTAACTTCTGAGCATCTTCCATTGTTAGTTTGTTTGCTTCTGCAAGTTGTCTAAATTCATCAATATTACCCTCGCCATTTAAAATCTTTTTGTATCCATCCTGCATATCTGTAGGTAGGTAGTCTTTTAATACAGACGGATTTGTAACAACTTTAAATGCAGAATCTTCTTCACCATTGTTTTTGATTTTTATTTGGTCACCTTCTTTTTTAATTACACAATTCATTGAAAGAATATGAGCAACATTTTCTCCAAAGACTGTTCCAAATGGTTGTGTTTCGGTGCCAATTGTAACCTGGATACCATTAATTGTATCCATTTCACCTTTTTCCGCAACCTCAAGGCCACTATCTCCATATGCTTCTGCGAATGAAGTCATTAATGTAGCTCTTTCTTCTTTTGTTGGACGGAAACTTGTTGCTGCATTTTCAGCTTTAAGCTCTCCTAATCTTTCGTCACTTAAGCCATTAACAAATTTATTAATTGCAGTTTCAAATCTTGGCATTTTTGTAAATAAAGCTTCCATGCTACCAGTTTCCTCACTTGTAACAGCCTCCTTTATTGCATCAGGAACTTTATCTGGCCATTGACTTACCATAACCTTTAATAAGTTTGTTCTTGCGCCCTCTCTTCCAGCTAGTAATTCAACGCTGGTTTCGGGTGCAGGTTCGCTATAAGGTTTAGGTGCAGGAGTTAGGCTATCTTTACTTGTTTCAACATATGCCTTTAAAGCTACAATATTTTCAAATGTCTGATCTCCCATCGCTGGATTCTCATGTCTTAAAATATATTGTCTTGGTTGAGGTGTTTGACCTTCCGCAGCTGGTGTACCAGCTTTGACATAAACCTTCGCAAGAATTTCTCCGGCATCTCCTTCTTCTGAGATTTGCATTGTTAGAATTTCTGCATTTGAATCAGCAAGATTTCCTTCAAAAGTAGCTTGTTCAATGGCTAATCCGCTTATTGTTTGTAGTTGTGGAAGATCAGCACCAACTTGTGTGTTAATTTCTGCATTATTCGCTTCAGCCTTCTTTGCTTCTTGTTGCATTGTATCGGCAGTAGTTTTGATTTTTTCAGCCGCAGCTCCCAATGTTGTCTGCGCAGATCTTTCAAAGGAATCAAGTGCTACAGGTGATGCATCTAAGTCCTGCATGTTATAAGTAGCGAGGTTGATTTGCATTTCCCCAACTTTGTTTCCGCCAATATTAATTGGAACTGTTACAGTTGCACCATCTTCTATTAGTGTGTTTGTATCTGTATCTGTTGGTGTAATGCTTGTCAAATCGAGTGACACTTGTCCTCCTTCCCTCTTTTTTGTATCTCCTTGTAATACTCTATCTAGAGCGATCATTCTTACATTTACATCAGTTAGCTTTTCCTTGTTTTCTACAAGTTGTTCTTGTGGTTTTTCTATTAAAGTTTTTAATGCTGCTCCATCAAGTCTTCCAAATTCTGCAGGAGTGTATTCGTAGGTTTTTCCATATCCATCTCCTCTTGCTTCAATCCTGACCACTGGTGTTTCACTGCAATCAAGGGTGATATGTGCAAATGTACTAATTCCTGAATCACCCTTAAGAGTAACAATATCCGTATATTTTGCACTTTCAGATGAATCAATTAGTGTATAACCTTCAACACCTTCAAAATGAGATCTATACCAATTAGCTTCAGCCTCTGAATCTTGGAACAGCTGTTCTCTTGCTGCTTCTTGCTGCTTCTCAACGTTTACTTGGTTTTGGGCCTCTACCTTGGTTTGCATGTTGTTAATTCCAGTTCTGATTGCTTCATTCATATCCAGAAGCGTTCTAAGTGCTTCATGTTTGCCGCTTCTTAGATCGGAAAGTTCATCAACCCTTCCTCCTCTAACTACTCCAGTTTCGCCTTTTTCGATTTCACTGCGTAATGCAGTATCTAATTCGCGTCTTGCAGTTTCGATATCGCTTAAATGTTTCTTTCTGTTCTCTTTGTTATTCAAATCAGTGTTTACAATAGTTTCGAGTTTTGTTTTAATATCAACTTCGCCTTGCATTGCTTCAGCTGGGTGAATTGTGTTTCCATCCATTAAGTCGATGTAGTATTTATTTCCGCCATCATCTTCACGCACATCAAATCTGGTTGCTAATATTTCAGCAACATCATCAAGTGTTTCACTATTTTGACCAAAGTTCTGCCAAAGACTCTCTTCACTTTGTAGTAATGCTTTAAAATGGGCTGTTTCACCACCTTTTATTTTTTCGTAGCTTTCATCAAAAGATGGAGCCTCTTGCATCAAATCCTGAATTGCATCTGTCAAATAGTCATCCACCATATCTATTAATGCATCATTTAGCTCATCAGGAGATTTGGATTCTAACTCTATTCTTGGATTAGATTCTATAATATGTCTTGCGAGACTTGTTATATTTTCATCAGTTAATGCACGTTCACCTTCCTGATCTTTAATATGGTTGTCTAAGTATTCTTTTACAACACCAATTCTTGCATTTTTAATGTTTTCTTCACCTTTTGCTTCTTTTAATGCGGTTTGTGCTTCATGATGATCCGCTTCTCTCTCCACTTTTTCTCTATGCACCACTTTTTCTCCGCCTCCTTTGAAAAAGCGTTCTTTAATATTTTTTATAAAATTATCTGCTTTTTCTGTGATTTCTTTATATTGTTCGGTGTCTTCAAAATCACCAAGTCCTTCATCAACTAAGGCTTGTTTGTATTCTGTTTCTAATTCTTTAAAATGTGTATCTCTTTCTCCGTGTAATTTTTGAACCAATCCATCTATACCATCCACACTCCTCATTTGTGTACCGATTTTATTTATCAATCCTTCGGCTTTTCCATTTTTTGTGTTGATCTCGTCATCAATGTTTACTTTTGATAGATCTAATTCTGCCGGTTTAGCTTCAGTAGATTCTACAGCTTCGTCAGCTTCCGGTGAGGCAGATGGTGCAGGCGCTTCGCCAATATATATGAATCTCTCATCTTCAAACTCCCTATACTGTTCTCTTTGTATTAACATTTTATAAAGTGTTTAGGTACTGCAGTCCGTAAATTACTCCCAGAACTATTCCTGCCAGTACTAGTAAAAAGAAAAATAGTTTAAATACTGGATATCTTTTTCCAGTTTTCTTTTTTTGTACTTCAGCTTGATCTGCATGTGTTGTTTGATTAGCTGCTACAGCAATTTCTGCTTCGACATTTTTCATTTCTTCATCGCTTTGCTTTTTATCAAACTTTTCGAATTCACTGCGAATATATTCAGATTCATGATGTCCAGCTTCGTCTAACTTCTGAATATATTCCTTATTAAGTGCTGCAAGTTTTTCCTTCTTTTTACCTTCAAAATCGTTTGCAGTCGCATTTGATTCATTAATCAATTTGATCAAGTCATCTCTTTCTTGCTCCGTCATTTCGCCAACAAGACCTTCCAAATCTTTCTTTTGGTCTTCACGCAAATGACTTGCGGCAATTTGTTCTATCAGTGCTGAATCTGTGGTGTTTGTTGTGTTTGTTGACATTGTTTAATTATTAACCATTAGCTTCAGATGATTCTTTTGAGGCATATTTTTTTGCTAGAGCTGTTGAATTCATAGTTTTTGCATCATCGCTCAAGAATTCACGCATCTTTGGTGGAGTTGCTTGTTGCATATTTGCAATAGCTGCTATAACTGCATCTCTGTGTTCTGGCGTGCTGGTTTCTTCTTTTTGATCAAATACAAAGGCATCTTTAAGTTCAAATTGAACTTGAGATATATTGTCTCCCAATGCCGTTTTCATTGCCAAGAAAATATCTTTTAAATTTCCTTTTGCTGCTTTTTTAGAAAGCTCTAATGCATCAACATTATTTTGTTCAAAAAAATTCATATCAGCTGTGACAGTACTCCTATTAATAGTTATACCAATGTCCTCTAGTGGCTTAATTGCAGCTAAATGTGCTGGTGGTAACTCTTGAGCTTCTTTGCCCTGGTTAGCTGCCGCTGTTGATTCTGGAGCTGTTGATTCTGGAGCTGTTGCGGCTGCTCCTGTAGCTGCTACTCCTGCTCCTGCTACCACTGCCGCTTCCGGTGCACCCTTTATGTAATTAAAAATACGGTCGAATATACCTTGTTTCTTAGGATCGGTTTCTACGCCAATGCCCATAAAACCTCCGACAGTAACGAACATTTTCTTGATCTTATCGTCTATTCCGTCGAACCACATTTTCCATTTTGCTTTTGGCTCAGCAGATTCAATCATTTCTTTCAAAATAGGAAGGTTGGATAGATCACTTACAAACGCATCCAGCGCAGCCTTTTCCGGACTCTTCATTATTGCTTCAATTTCTTCCGGCTGCATCATTTCTACCCATCTTTCATTAAATACACCAATAAGTTGTTTTTTCTGTTCGTTGCTTATGCTAAGTTCATTTAAATCCTTTTCAAAACCTTTTAGAGCTACTGTCCGCATATTAGCTTCTAATGATTCAAAATTTTCACTGCGTTTAAGATCATCAAGTTTACCTATAACTGATTCTTTAATTTGATCTAATTCCGGGTTGGTTTCTTCGAAGAATTCAGTAACTTTAGCCAATGGATTGTCAAAATTTCCAAACATAATTTTATTAGTTATTAGAATGTATTTTACTTAGGATGTCCTTTTTTACATCCTCAAATGTACGCATAATCTTTTCTTTCTCGTCTTCGCGTACTACGAATATACCTCTTTCTATCGCGTTACAGCGGTAGGTAAAAGCCTGAACAAGATGCAGATATTCCTGCTGCTCATTACTTTCCATCAAGAACAAAGCGAGTATGTAGCGCTTTTGTAAATCCTCAGAAAGATGAGGATTGTTTTCGATGAGGTCAATAATTTTTTGTTCGATATCTGTCATTTTTTGGTTTTTGGTTATTTTTTTTGTTAGGGCGCGATAACCCCGCTTGGCGGGGCGTTTTCAGTTTGTTAGTTATAGGTTTTCTAAGTCTTTTAGTAGCTCTTCTTCTGCTTGCGGTACTTCTACCTCCTTGTGATGTTGTGTACTTTTCTGCCTTATCTTTTCTGCACGCTTACCACCCTCTTTAATTTTTTGAGCTTGTTTTGGATCGTATCTCCTGCGATGTCCGCCTGTTGGCATATAGTCTCCTTGTCCCATATTTCCTGTTGCTGATCCAATGGCCTATCCAATTGCTTATCCGGTAGCTATTGGATTAGCAACAGGATCAGCAATGGCTTAGCAATTGGAGCTATTGGTTAAATGATATATACGTCACCGTGCTTTTCTTCGAATTTAGATTTCATTTGAAAAACACTTTCAACTAAATTTTGTATTTGAAATGTTGCTTTTTGGTCTAGCTTCCATAAACTTTCAATCTGACGCACCATGCTCATTAGGTTGATTGCGGCTAAAGATGCTTCTTCTTGATGACTTTCATCTAATTTGTCATATACCGCATGATTATAAAGAGTGTCTGGATTATGTGGGTTAAGCTCTCCGCTTTCTAGTTTTTTAATAAGCATCTTTAAAAATTCCTCATGCCCTTCGTTAAAGCCTGTTTTGTCCTTTAAAGGCTCGTTTAACATTTGCTGGGTTTTGTCATCCACAATGTGGTGTTCATATTTTTTAATAACGTCTTCCATGTGTTTATTCATTTAAATCTATATATTATATCAAAATTTTGGCTAAAAATCAACCCTTAATAGGGCAAAAGAAAAGGAAAAGGCGGGGGATTTCAGATCTCAGATCTCAGATTTCAGATTTCAGATTCTCATTCTAGATTTTGGAATCTAACATCTTGTATTGAATTTGAAATCAAAAATCTGAATTCAGAATTCTTTTAGCCTCCTCGTCACTAACTTGTCCGAATTTTTCATAAAATTGACCCACTGCAAAAAAGTCATCTCGAACATCCAAACAAATCATTTCGTCGACCTCTTTTTTTAGTTTTTTGTACGAGTCTGTGGCGGAAACAGGTATGGCTAGTACTATCTTTTTTGGCTTCTGTCTGCGGATATATTGTATTGCACCAAGAGTGGTGAATCCGGTTGCAATTCCATCGTCGACAACAATAACTATTTTGTTTTTTAGATTTGGAAGTTTTTTATCCCCCCTATAATCTTCGTAGCGCCTTTTTATCACATGTTTTAATCTTTGTGCTTCATCATCGATGTATTTTTTTGGTATTTCATAGCTAGCCATAACTTCTTCATTAACTTGATACTCTCCATCCGGTCCCACTACTCCAATTGCATATTCTTCATGCCCCGGTGCACCGATTTTTTTGGTTACAACAATATCTAGTGGAATATTTAATTCATCTCTTAAAATCGCTCCTAGCTCTAAAGCTCCACGGGGAATTGCCAGGATTATTGCATCTTTATTCTCTTTATATTTCTTGAGTTTCGGTATCAGTAGCTGTGCTGCATCTATTCTGTTTTTAAACATAATTTCCAGTCGCTAATCCAATAGCTTGTCCAGTTGCTTATCCGGTAGCTATTGGATCAGCAATTGGATCAGCAATTGGCTTAGCAATTGGTTATAAATTCTTTAGAAGATGACCCATTTTATTCTTCTTAACTTCCAGATACTTTAAATTCACCTTGTTTGG